>JAFGKM010000075.1 GCA_016928555.1 Candidatus Omnitrophota bacterium
ACTGCCCTTATGCTCAAGATGCACCGGAATATATGCGGGGTTTCTTGTCTCCTTTGTTTTTGCATGGATTATGCACGGCAGAAAAAAGTTTCTCCGTTTTGACAAAAAGGTTTACGCTCTTTCTTCCATACTGCTTCTCGCCTTTTTCCTTGACAGCCTTTTATCGTATGCCGGCTTATATATTGCGGCAAATCCCGCAAGGCTTCTGCTCGGACTGCTCGGAGGAATGCCGCTTGGAATTTTCTCATTCGCGCTTTTGAACGATTCCCTTTCGGAGAAAAGATATTTCATAAAAACGCAGTTTTCATTGAAGGACTTTTCCCTGCTCGCCTTCATTATGCTCGGGCTGTTCTCCCTCATTGCTTTCTCGCAATTCCGGTTCGTCTTCTGTCTCTGGACAATCCTCGGCGCCGGAGGGCTTTTGTTCACATACGCCGCGGTAAATCTTACGGTAGTTTCCCTCTTTCTGGCGGGACAAAAAAACAGGAAGAAATTCCGGCTTAAACTTGCGGTTTATACAATCCTCCTGATTGCCGCGGAAACGCTCCTGCTGGCGTTTATTTAGCAAACAGGAACGCCATGACAAACCACGTAACCGAAGCTCCCGTAATTGCACCCACGGCAAGTTCCGATAAACTGTGCGCTTTGTTGCGGTAGCGGACCCAGCCGGCAAGCGGAAGAAACGGCACAAAAGGGGTCGCAGTATGCGCGTCAAAAACGAAAAACAGCCCCACCAGCATGCCTGCAATCCCGGACATGTGTATGCTTATCTTATAAAAAAGGTTGACCCACCAGATTATGAGTATAAGCGCCGTGGTTGAAAAAGCCAGTCCGATGATAAGCCCGGGGGCTCCTATCTTGTAAAGCACCATAAGCCCCGCAAGGTAAAAAACCGCAATTGCGGGAAATGCCCTGTTCCTGTCCTGCTTCTTGTAAAGATGCACGTCGGGTATGAACTTCACCGCATAAGCCCCGAGAAGGAAAAAGAGAGGCAGGAGCGAATATGCAACAAGGCATACCGCAAAAACCTTCAGCGCCTCAATCGCGTCGGGTATGAACCTCGTGCAGACAAACGCAAAGAAGAACGCGGAGAGCACGACGGGGCTGGACATATCCGCCACGCTCCGTGAAAACACATCGTACCAGTTTGACTCCGCACACATAGTTTTCTTGCCCATTATTCCTTTATCTCTCCCGTGAATACCCCGACAGGCGCAATCCCGCCTATGACAGGGTCGTAGATATTGGTGAAGTAATCCTGTATAAAAGCGCCGGCTGATATCTCAAAGGTCGTTGTATCTTCAAATCCCACAAGGATGCTGAAAGTCGTTTCGCCTTCGTTGCGGTTGCCTATCCTCTTGAGAAGGTCTATCAGTGAAATCTCCGCTCCCGTGCTTGACAGGAAGTACCTGTAAGAAACCGCGTTGTCCCTGATATGATTTCTGACAGCCAGATAGTTAAGCCCCTTGTGCGCATCCTCCTCTCTCCATACCTGAATTCCCGTATCGGTCGCTATGGATTTCAGATAAACGCCGATAAGGTTGGGGCTGTTCAGAAGGTTCATGTTCGCGAAAGAAACAAGTGTGTTTTCGTCCAGCGGCACCCTTATGGAATAATCGCCCATGGGAAAACCGAGCATGTTTTCCACCTCAAGAACCTGGCTGTCTCCTCCAAACGCAGGCGCAAGGTCGTTATACGTATCTATGAGGCGGAATGCATTGTTTTTCAGAACGTGGTCTACAAATTGTATGTTTGTTACCTCGTTGACTGCCGTCTGCAGGCCGTAATCCCCGCCTTCGGTATTCACAAAAACGTTGGAGTCGCAATTTTCCACAAAGTCCACGTGCGTCAGGTCAACGGGCTCGCCTCTTATTTCCGCTCCGTCTATGTCAATGCCTGTACAGACAATGCCTCCCTCCGCCTTCAGCGAAGGAGAATACGCGGCGACATCGGCGGGATTATCCTCAATCAGCGTTGTATGCGCGGTCGCTATAATCTCTATTCCCACGGGATATGTTCCGGCATCCGCTATCACCAGATACATTTTTTTCGTCGCATCGCCGTTTCCGGGCAATGCTATTGCAAGAGGATATTCCTCCACGTCTCCGTATTCCTTGTAATAAAGGTTGAATGTAATCGTATCGCCCGGGTCGCTCCGCGTCCTCGCCGCCGTAATCGTTTCCCCATTCCATAACGTCCAGCCGTTTCCCGTCAGCCACGTTATAAGAGTGCTGTCAACAGCCATAGTGGAATCAACAGCAACATACAGTGTGGACGCTCTTGTTAGATTAAAGGTCAGAAAAGGATTTTCCGCCCTGCCAGCGTCTCCGTATTGAGTCCTTATAAACTGCCGGCCTGTAATCTCTTCGGGAAACGCTGTTAATCTGTATCCCGTTGTATTCGTACCGTCGCCGCGGTATATGCGGTTACCAAGGAAAAGACTGTTCGTGCCGTATTCAAGGCCGCTTACTGCAACCCTATCGGTCAAAAGATTGGAAAATGTGGAAACAAGGTCAAGCGTAACCACAAAATCCGTCCGCTCCCAGTTCCACGGCTCAAGAAGCATGGCGGCAAGTTCGGAAAAACCTCCGTTGCCGGGTCCCCCGAGCCTTGCCCCTCCAACGTATTTAGATTCGTAAATCTGCTGGCTTAGATACGCCTGAAAATCTTCCTTGGGCAGTAAAATCTGTTTTATCAGGTCGGGAAGAGGTATCATGCCATAGTAGTAGTCAACCATCTCCTGCGCGCCTTCCTTCATCTGCCTCTGGTATTCTCCGCCCGCGGTTATATAGAAATCAGCCTCCAATGCTCCGCCGATAATCCCCGCCATACCGCCGCCTTCAAGCCCTTCCATAATTTCATACACAAGAAATTTGTTTTCAGGATGCTCCGGGTCATTTATATAATCCCAGGTTTCCTGCGTCCAGTTCATTCCGCGGGGATGGACCGCAACAGAGAGCCGTGCAACCTCCTCTTCCGGGTCGTCCGGCTCAATAACGAAAATAACGCCGTCCTCGCCGTAACAGTTAAACCATAAAAAATATCCGAACTGCCATATCCCGCCCGGGGTAAAATAATCCAGTAAAGAAACGTCTAAATACTCTCCCGGCATCCCCTCTTCATAAACATGCAGGGTGCCTTCGGGAAGGGTGGGCCAGACAACCGCCGAGCTCCCTCCTCCGCCTCCGCCGCAGGCGATGCCCATGGCAAGCAAGATTGCAACAAAAAATCCCGCGCATATTTTTCTCACAATCATTGTTTTCTCCCTTGTTTTGCTGTCAAATATTTATTAATTTTGCAGTATATCATTTTTCACAACACCTTGCAACCCCCTATGGGGTCAACTCTTGACACTTGACAACTTTCAAGTCAATCACCCAAAAACAATACTATTTTGTCAAGTGTCAAGAGTTGACCCCAGTTTGCCATGTGGTATAATGCACATTATGAAAAGATGGATTTTTGCGGCGCTGTTTGTCTTTTCGGCGGCGGCACATACTCAAAACCTGGCGGATTATGAAAAGATTATCACCGAGCACACGCTGGCCAACGGCATGCATTTCATAATCATGGAAGACCGAACAGCCCCCGCGGTTTCTTTCGTCATACACGTCAACACCGGCAGTGTTGACGAGAAATACGGGGAGACGGGCATCAGCCATCTGATAGAACATCTCGCCTTCAACGGCACAAGAAAAATCGGGACAAAAAACTGGCGGGAGGAAAGTGAGGCTTTTGCCGAACTTGACAGGGTGTATGAAGAGATACTGAAGATATCAAAAAAAAGCACGGATGAAGCAGACAGTAAAATCCCCCTTAGTCCCCCTTTTGCAAAGGGGGAAACAAGTCCCCTCCTTGGAAAAAGGAGGGTTAGGGAGGATTTAAGAAGCAGGGAGGAACTGGAGGAGAAATTTGAGCGGTTGAAAGAAAAAGCGGCAGAGTATGCAGAGGCGAATGAGTTCGGAAAAATCATGGACAGGCACGGCGCAATGGGGCCCAACGCCTACTGCAGTAACGACATGACGGTATTCTGGGTAGAACTGCCGTCAAACAAAATAGAATTATGGGCGAAGATGGAATCCGACAGGCTCTTCAATCCCGTATTCAGGGGATTTTATGAGGAACTTGAGGTGGTAAAGGAAGAACGCAGGATGCGGGTGGACAACTCGCCGTGGGGAAAGCTCATGGAAGAGTTCCAGAACACTGCCTACAGCGTGCATCCTTACCGCAATCCGGTTATCGGCTATCCGGCAGACCTTCAGGAGATGACGCGGCGCAAGGTGGAAAGTTTTTATAAAAAACACTATGTTCCGTCAAACATGACGGTAGCGATAGCCGGCGACGTGAACCCGAAAGAATTAATCCCCCTTCTGGAAAAATATTTCGGCAGGGTGCCGGCGGGAGAAAGGCTTGACACCTTCATTCCTTCCGAACCGCCGCGTGAGAAAACGGAAAGAAGGATAATAATCAGAATGGATTCGGAACCGATACTGATGGCAGGGTTTCCAATACCTGATATAAACCATCCGGACATGCCCGCACTGGAAATCTGCGCGGAAATCCTTGCGGGAGGGAGAACTTCCAGACTTTACCGGCGCACAGTCGTACAGGAAAAAACGGGGCTTTCAACAGGAGCATGGTGCAGGACTTCTAAATATCCTGGGATGTTCTATATATGGGCGTCAGCCGCAAAAGGGCATACAAACTCGGAACTTGAAACCGCTGTTTACAGCGAAATCGAGAAGATGCGGCAGGATGCAATAACAACAGAGGAGCTTGAAGGGGCAAAGGCGCGCCTCAAAATGTTTTTCCTGACACAACTCAAGGAGCGGCGCGAGATGGCGGAACAGCTCGCTTGGTTTCATACGATTACAGGCGGCTGGAGAAATCTTTTCAGATATCTGGAAAAGATTGATGAAGTGACGCCGGAAGATATAACTGCGGCGATGAATAAATACATGAGGCAGGAAAACAGGGTTGTGGGGATGGTGGAGAGGGAATAGAAACCTTACCAAATCCCCCCACTCCCCCCTTTGCAAAGGTGGGAATATTTATTACCCTCCTTTTGGAAAGGAGGGTAAGGGAGGATTTAAAAAACAAGGATAAGGACCCCAAGTAAATGAAGAAATTGTACACATTGATTACATTGGCGCTACTCATGACGGGAGGGTGCGCGCACGGAATAAAGCCGGATGCGCTGAAATTTCCGAAGTTGCGCGCCGTTGAAGCCCCGCAGTTTGTCAGGGAAAAACTGGACAACGGGATTACCATATTCCTGATGGAAGACAAATCGCTTCCGCTGATAAACTTTCAGGCGCTTGTGCACACGGGAACAATATGCGAGCCGGAAGAAAAAACAGGGCTGGCGGAAATAACATTTGAGACGATGAGGACGGGCGGCGCGGGGAAGATGTCCGGAGACGAAATTGATTATGCGCTTGAACGCATAGGCGCGCGGATATCAACGGGCATTGACAGGGACATTGCATCCGCAGGAGGGCTCTGCCGGAAGGAGAACTTCCCGTTTGTATCCGGCATCTTCCGGGATATTCTCGCAAAGCCGGCTTTTGAGCCGGACAAGATAGCGCTCTCCGTAATAAGCAAAAAAGGAGCCATAAGCAGGAGAAACGACGATATATCGGATATCGCCGAAAGGGAATTCGGGCGGCTCGTATACGGGAAAAACAGTCCTTACGCCCGCATATCCGAGTATGCCACAATAGACAATATCAGCCGGGAAGACCTGTTGGAATTCCACGGCAAGCATGTCCGCCCCGAAAATATAATCCTCGGGATATGGGGCGATTTTGAAAGCGAAGAGATGGTGGAAACCGTTAAGGAACTTTTCGGCTCATGGAGAAAAAGCAGTGAAATATCTCCCCTGTGCAAACCCGCAGTTGAATTTCCCCAAACCTCTCCGCTCAACGTTATAGTAAAAAAAGACGCCACCCAGTCTGTCATCATGATAGGGCACAAAGGCATAAAAAGAGGCCATCCGGATTACTTCACCGCGGCCGTTTTGAGCAGGATACTCGGCGCGGGAGCATATTCAAGATTTTCAAGGAAATTGAGAGAGGAGAAGGGGCTGGCTTACGAGGTATGGGCGCTTTTCATCCCTGAATATAATTACCCCGGATTGTTCATGGGAAAAGCGCAGACGCGCCTTGATAAAACATTTGAAGTCATAGCCCTAATGAAGCAGGAGATTGAATCGGTCCGGCGGGATATCACTGACGAGGAACTTGCGGTCGCAAAGGAAGGCATACTTAACAGCGAGGTCTTCTGGTCTGATACGAAGGACAAGGTAATAACCCGGCTCATGCGCTACGAATATTACGGATATTCTTTTGATTATCCGGAGAAACTCATTGAAGGAGTGAAAAAAGTTACAAAGAAGGACGTCGTAAGGACCGCCAACGAACTTCTCCTGCCCGGCAGCCTGACGGTGCTCGTTGTGGGAAACCCCGAGAAATTCGGAGCTCCCCTTCCCCCCGGCGCCAACATAATTTCGTTGACACCCTGATGTTTTTTCTTCATCTTTGACACTCATTTCAACCGCAACCTAAAGAGTTGCGACTACCAATCTTTCTACTCCTGACGGTAGCCGCAGGTCTTTAGCCTGCGCATAAAATCGCCCGGTTATATCCACAGACGGGCTCTCATAGCCTCAATAAGTGCATTCAAAGCCAGCGCAGAAAACGCCTCCCTCAAACTTGCGCATTTCAGGTCCTTCTTCGCCTTAAGTCCCGCAAAAAAAGTCTCTTCTATCTTGCCATTTATCATTTCAAAGACCTCTTTTTCCGAGGTCTGGTTGCCCGATTTGGCATTCCTCCACTCTATGTAAGAGGCTATGACGCCGCCGCTGTTTGCAAAGAAATCCGGCAGCAGCCGCACGCCGTTTTTAAGCAGATACTTTTCTCCCTCTTCAGTCGTCGGGTCATTGGCGCCTTCCACGACCATTTTTGTTTTTATCTTAGGAGC
>JAFGKM010000076.1 GCA_016928555.1 Candidatus Omnitrophota bacterium
ACTACGGCGGAATCTGACTCCCGGAGAACTCGCCCGCCCAATCCGGCGGACTCAGACAGCTCCGGGTAATGTATCCGTCAGAACGCTCGCGCTTTCCGCCTTGTCTTAGTACTGTGCTTGCGCACTCGCACCTCAACCCGCCCCTTTCCTTTTTAAAAAATGTCCGCTTTATGGAGGGATTTCTGCAAAAATTTTTTACCATTTTCGTTTTTTGGTATAAAATATATGCAAACTTTAACTCTCATACGAATTTGCCGTCAAAAGTATTGTAATACCGGTTTGAGTTTACCAGAGAGCGAGGCGCCAAGGAGACCGGCAACGAGACGTACTGAAGTACGTTGAGGAAGCCGGCCGACGCAGGCAACAAAGCTATATGTGTGAAATCAAACCGGTATAAGATGAGGAGACAGTCATGGGAATATATTTTATAAGGGCTTTTTTTATACTGTTCAGCACTATAATGGGCTATTACTGCGTTCCGGATTCCAGATTTATGGGCAGTCTTGCAGGATGGGTGGGCTCATTGCTGATAGTGGGGCTGGAGATACTTCTTGAGAAAGTGCCGTTAAAAAAGCTTCTGCTCGGGGTAGGCGGCTTGATAGTGGGGCTTATCACTGCAATACTCCTTGCAAGGTTTTTCCTTCTCATCCCGTTTGACGACCCGGAAAAAGAGAATTATATACGGTTTGCGCTTTATTTCGCCTTTTCTTATCTCGGGATAATGATTGCGCTGAAAGGCGTTGAGGAACTCGGGTTCGTATTCCCGTTCCTCCACGGACTGAAAGAGGACGAACGCCTTCTTGTAGTAGATACGAGCGTATTTATAGACGGCAGGCTTTACGACATAGCAAAAAGCGGCTTCCTTGACTACATCATTGTAGTTCCCAAGTTTGTCATACAGGAGCTTCACGGACTTTCCGACAGCTCCGGAGACATGAAACGGCAGAGAGGGAGAAGAGGCCTCGAGGTATTGAATAAACTGCGCAGGGACGAAGCCATAGACGTGAAGGTTTACGACGCGGAATACCCTGAGATAGAAGCGGTGGATGCAAAACTGGTGAAGCTTGCCTCGGACATACGGGCAAATATCCTGACTAACGACTTCAACCTTTCAAAGGTGGCTGAAATCCAGAATATACGGGTTCTTAACCTTAATACCCTTGCAACCCTTATGCGGCCGAAGCTGATGAGCGGGGAAGAAATACAGCTCAAGATAGTCAAGGAAGGGAAGGAAGCGGGACAGGGCATCGGCTATCTTGAAGACGGTACGATGGTGGTGGTTGAAAACTCCGCAAGGCATATGGGCAGGGTTAAGGATGTAATTATAGACAGCGCCATCCAGACATCCACCGGAAGAATAATCTTCGCCAAATTAAAATGATAAGCGTCATACTTGCCGGAGGCGGGCGAGGCAGAAGGATAGGCAATACATCCAAAGCATTCATAAAAATCGGCGGGAAAGAGCTGATTTACCATTCGCTGGACAGATTCCACAAAAAAGTTGACGAAATTGTCGTTGTCCTGCCGTTTCAGCACGCGCAAAAATGGGAAGCAAAGCTTAAACGGAGGTATAAAAACCTGCGCGTCGTCGCCGGGGGAAAACAAAGGCAGGATTCCGTAAAAACGGGGATAGATTCCTTAAAAAACAGAAAGGGCATAATACTGGTGCATGACATAGCAAGGCCCTTTTTCACGGATGCCATGGTAAAGCGCCTGACGAAAGGCGCAAAAAAATACGGCGCATGCATTCCGTGCGTTGAAATGCAGGATACGGTAAAGGAGTTTGATGGAAATTTTGTAAGCAGAACTCCTGACCGCGGGAAAATGGTGCAAATCCAGACTCCGCAGGCCTTCAGGGCGGGCATATTAAGAAACGCTTACAGGAAAGCGTATGAAGAGGGCTTTTACGGGAGCGACGATGCCGTTCTGGTTGAAAGGGCGGGCGGAAAAGTTTATCTTGCAAAAGGAAGCAGGGAAAATATAAAAATGACTTATCCGTCGGATATTTTGTTTGCAGAAACTCTTTTAAAAAAAGGGAAGAAAAAATGGAAAAAGGCGGAATAACTTATCCCGAAGGATTCTCTGCCTCGGGGCTTCACTGCGGAATAAAGAGCGGAAAAGGAAGGGATCTTTCTTTAATATTTTCCGAAGCGCCTTGCACTGCCGCAGGAACCTTCACCACAAACAAATTCAGGTCATACAGCCTGCTCTGGACTTTAAGGAACATCGGCAACCCCGTACATGCTGTTCTGGTCAACAGCGGAAACGCAAATACCTGCAACGGGGCGGAAAACTGCAGGCATACCTCGATCCTTGCGGAAGAACTCTCTGCAAGCCTCGGGATAAAACCCGGCTCGGTGCTCATTGCATCCACCGGGATAATAGGCCGGCCCCTGCCTTATAAAAAGATACTCTCTGCAATACCCGCCCTTAAGAAAAAACTCCATTCTAAAAACCACGCCGAAGCGGCAATAGGCATTATGACAACCGACACTTTTCCGAAAGAAATCCAGGCTGAAACCGGTATAAAGGGAAGGCATAAAGAGGTTTGCATCGGCGGCATGACCAAGGGCGCGGGCATGATAAACCCATGCATGGCAACAATGCTGGGATTCATAACCACCGACGCCGTAATAGAAAAAATGGCTCTGCGCTCTGCCCTTAAAGAAGCCGTTGAAGATTCGTTCAACATGATTACGGTGGATAACGACACCAGCACAAACGACATGGTTGTATGCCTTGCCAACGGAATGGCGGGAAACAGGAAAATACGCTCGGGTACGGAGGATTATGAAAAATTCTCCGCCTCCCTGAAATCCGCCTGTATAAACCTGGCAAAAATGATTGCTTCTGACGGCGAGGGGGCAGGGAAGCTGATAGAAGTAAGGGTTAAAGGCGGCTGGTGCGGCAAAGATTGCAGGAGAGTGGCAAAAAAGATCGCTGGCTCCAGCCTTGTCAAATCAACCGTTTACGGATGCTGGCCCAACTGGGGCAGAGTGCTTGCCGCGGCAGGTTCGGCAAGCGCAAGGATAGACGCCGGCAGTATAGAGGTTTCAATGTGCGGAATAAAGGTATATAACGGCAATCCGGTAAAGTATGACGAGGCAAAACTGCGCAGGCTGATGAAGGGAAAGAAAATAGTAATCGGGGTTGACTTGAAAAAAGGCAAATTTTCTGCGACTGCGTGGGGATGCGACTTAACTGAAGAATACGTAAAGATAAACAAGGAGTGATTAAACGGCAAAAGAACGGGAATTGGGCCTCGGGAACCGGGCAAATCCCCCCATCCCCCCTTTGCAAAGGGGGGATTAAGAGAGGATTTAGAAAGCATTTCCCGAACCACGAAATCCGAACCCCGAGATTTTAAGGAGGGACCGTGATAGCGAGGATGAAAAAGTTCTACCTTTTCTTCAGCGGGGACCCTTCGCGTTTTTTGAAGAAAATACAGAAAGACGGACTTGCCGAAATAAACGAACTGCCGGAAAATTTAGGGTTTGGCGGTATGGAAATATCCCTGCCTGCCGTTGAAGACAGCTTGAATAAAGCCGAGTTTCTCAGAACCCTTATCAAAAGAGCTGAAGGAAAAGATTTTTCAGGCACGATAACCCTTACGGAATCACAGGAAAAGGATATCATCAGGAACTTCCCTCTCAATGAAAAATATGATGAATTTTACGGCATATCAAAAGAGATTGAAAGAAGGGAACGGATTGAAAAAAAACTTGGACGGCTGAAAAACGAACTGCTTCTTATCAGAGGACTTCCGGTTGCGCCGTCGGAACTTTTTTCAATGAAAAGTTTTTCATTCTGCTTTTTCATGCTTAACAGAAAAATTAAAGAAATCCCGGCTGAGATCCTCGGGTTTGAGACAGAAAAAGCAGGAGGCGACAGGAAAAACCTGCTGTTTATAATCATTTTCCCTTCAGGCAAAAGGGACAAAATTCTCAAGGAAATAGACAGGCTGAGGGGTATTCCGATGAACGTAAAAAAGTGGAATAAGCCTCCTTCTGAAATCATAAGGAAAATTGACGCCGTCAGCGGTAAAAACCGGAACGCTCTGGAATCGTTTGAAGGGCAGATGGAAAAAATATCCCCTTTAAAATATGAAATACTTGTTTTTCACGATTACATAAACAGCGTTCTGCTCTACGGAAAAGCCAAACAAAAACTCAGCGCCTCAAAATTCGTCAAGGGGTTTTCAGGATGGGTGAAAGAGCAGGATATACCCGCACTTGAAAACAATGCGGGGAAATTACTGCCAGAATCATACCTCTGCACGGCATCCCCTGCCCTTAACGAAGATATCCCGATTGCCCTTGAAAACAAGCATTTCATAGAACCCTTTGAGATCGTAACCGACCTTTACGGAAGGCCTGTTTACAAAAATCTCGACCCTACGGGGCCTCTGTCGCTGTTTTTCGCCCTGTCTTTTGCCTTTTGCATTTCAGACGCCGCCTACGGACTTATAATGACGGCCCTGGCGCTGCTCTTTATGAAAAAATTCAGGTTCAGGCCGGCAATTATCAAATTTCTACGGCTTATTCTCTACAGCGGCATAGCCACGCTCATAATAGGCGCCCTTACCGGAGGATGGTTCGGAGACCTATTAACCCGCCTGCCTGAAAGCTCTCCGGCGGCAAAGATGCTGGGAAAAATGGTGATTTTAAATCCTCTCGAAGGCGGCAACAATGCCTTTATCTTCCTCGGATGGGCTTTGATACTCGGGTATCTTCAGATTCTCTGGGGGCTTTACCTGAATCTTTACAACTCCGTCAGGCAATACGGCATTAAGAAATCCGGGGAGCCTTTCGTTCTTCTTGCCATACAAACGCTTGCCGCTTTGCTGATATTGTGCTTCATTGCATTGCGGAAAGGCCTCCTTCCCGAAAGTTCAATAAGAATAACCGCAGTTCTCCTGGGCGCCTCTTTTATTTGCCTCATGGCTTTAAAGGCAAGGGACCAGAAAGGACTGCTTATGAAACTCTTCTGGGCCGTATACGGCGGTTATAACGTAATTGCCGGCAATCTGCTCGGGGATGTACTAAGTTACAGCCGCCTGTTCGGGCTCGGGCTTACAACCGCCGTGCTGGGATTTGTCGTCAACGAGATTGTCTTCATGTCGACGGGCATACCTTTTATAGGGTATATAATTGCATCCCTTATCTTCATTGCCGGGCACTCGGGCACTCTTGTCATCAATCTTTTTGGAGGGTATGTTCATACAAGCAGACTGCAATACCTGGAGTTTTTTACAAAGTTTTTTGAAAGCGGTGGAAGGCCTTTCTCGCCGCTTAGGGAAGCAAGGCGCTATACTTTTATTGAAAAGAGTTGATTCAAGCCGCTCCCGGTGGTAAAATTATTGTTGGTAACGTAAAAATGGAAGAGGATGACCGGGATATCTCTTCCGGACAGGTTGAAGACGGTGAATCAGCCCCGCTCACCGTTCAAAAGAGTATCAGGAAACGGGGCAAAGGAGGCTTATTATGGGAGAGCGTGTTTTCGGACCCGCTGCTGAAGTAACGGCAAGGTTCTGGAACGGGGTCTCAGTGTTAATACTGACCCTCGTTATTTTCCTGGTAGGCTGGATAGTGGCGAAATTTATCAGGCTTCTCGTCACGAAATTTTTCAAAATTCTGTCGGTTGACAAACTTGCCGAGGATACAGGCTTAAAAACCCTGTTGGAAAAGGGCAACATAACAAAGGATGTTTCAGACCTTCTCGGGATGGCAGTTTACTGGATTATCATGCTTGTGGTGGTTTTCATCTCCATAGACTTTGCCGGTGTTTCCGTTCCGCCAAGCGTAATAGACGGACTGCTGGCTTTCATCCCGAAATTTATCCTTGGGCTGTTGATCTTTATTTTCTCCCTTTTCATCGGCACCTTTTTTAGCGGAATCGTAAGAACTTCCGCAGGAAACATAGGTATTCAGAAAGCCGCTCTGCTGGGTAAAATAACCCAGGTGGCAATAGTTGTTTTCGGAGTTGTAATAGCGCTTCAGGAGATAGGCATAGCCGCCGAGTTTATCGGGAATGTATTTATAATTCTGGTTGCCGCTTTCGCCTTCGGCTCTGCGCTCGCTTTCGCTTTAGGCGCAAAAGACCTCGTAAAAAAACATCTTGAGGATTTCCTCTCTGAAGGTAAAAACAAGGGTGCGCAGTAACCGGGTGCAAGGTTTTCAGGAATCATATAATCTTTTGTTGTAAGGGCGCATAGCTCAAGGGCAGAGCACCGTGCTGATAACGCGGGGGTTCGTGGTTCGAATCCACGTGCGCCCATTTTTTTGTTATGCGGGGATTCGAAACACGAAGCCCGAAGGGGTGCAGGGGAAGGTACGTCCCCTGCGGTTTTCGTTTCGGAGGGGAAGATTAAGGGGAGAAGCACTCCCCTTAAGGAGCGAAGCGACGGGTTGGTGGTGTATCGAATCCACGTGCGCCCATTTTTTTGTTATGCGGGGATTCGAAACACGAAGCCCCTTCTTTTTTTATACTTGACTTATTTCTGTTAAGTGGTAACTTAAACAATATGTAAATCTGCGTTAAACGGTCTCCTGAAACACAAAAAACATGAACAAAAAGACACGCGAGGCACATGCAATACAAAAGCTGTTCGGGAGGCCGGAATAAATGCGGAGGATGCACAATGAAAAAATATATCGTTTTCTTACTCCTGTTTTTAATAAACACCGCCGTTTGCGAAAACATCCTCGGGGAACATTTTTCGCTGGAGATATTCGGGCAGAAAATGTTTTACGGGCCGCCCTCCGATGCCATGCAGACGGGCTTTCACATACCTGAAAATTACATCCTCGGAATAGATGATGAATTGATAATCAACGTATGGGGCGCAATCGAAGAAGAACACAGAAAGACGGTTGAACAAGACGGCGCCATCTTCATCCCGGGAATAGGCAAAATCAGCCTTGACGGAAAAACCGTGTCGGAAGCGCGTAAAATCATACGGGAAAAATTTCTCGGCAGGTATAATAATATTTCCGTCTCGGTAACAACAGGCAAGGTGCGGACAATCGAGGTGTTTATCCTGGGAGAGGTTAAAAAACCCGGGAATTACCTTATCTCCCCTATGACCAGTATTTTGGAAGTTCTTACAATCGCCGGAGGTCCAACTGAAAAAGGAAGCTTGCGGAGAATTAAAATAACCGGTAAAAGCGGAGCAGTCCAAATTTATGACCTTTATCCGCTGTTTATGTCCGGGGATAACCCTCCCGAGATACAATTTTCCAGGGGCGACACCGTTTTTGTGCCTCTTGCCGAATATGCTGCGGGAATCAAAGGCGCGGTGAGGAGGCCTGCCATATATGAGGTTCCGGATGCGGTAACGGTAGAGAATCTCATTGCCCTTTCGGGCGGGGCCCTCCCGAATGCCGATTTTTCACGCCTGCAGGTAGAGAGAATAGACAAAGACAAAGGAAGGATTATCATAGATATTGACCCATGCAGGCATGGAGATTTCAACCTGAATAATTTCGACATTGTGAACCTGCCTTCTCTGCCGGAACATCTTTTTTATAAGGTTTTTCTTGACGGCGCCGTCAAACGCCCGGGAAACTACGGATGGACAGAAGGACTCAAAGCCGGCGCAATACTGAAAGAAACAGAACTGCTTCCTTACGCCCTCAAAGACAAAGCCGAGATAATAAGAACCGGGGATGACGGGGCAAAAAGAGTAATCATCATTTCGCCGGAAAAGATTTTCAGCGGAGAAGCCGGGGCAGATATTGAACTAATGCCCCAGGACAAAATTGTAGTGTATTCTCAGGAGCGCAGGGAAAAAAGAGTTTCGATACAGGGACAGGTTTATTATCCCGGCGAGTACGTCATTGTCAGGGGCGACAGGCTCAGCGACCTGATAAAAAGGGCGGGAGGTTTTACAAAATATGCGAATCTTCCCGGCATTGTATTCCTGAGAGAATCCATTCGGGCAGAGAAAGAAAAACAGGTTGCGGAATTTATCAGGAACAAAGAAGAGATGTTAGACAGGGAAGAAAAACACACCGTAAAAGAATCGGAGAAAGCGCTTGTCGAACAAGGCAGAATGTTGATTGAACAACTCAAAGCGATTGAAATAAAGGGGCGGATTCCCCTGCGAATAGATAACTCGGAAACGTTTGTCAGGAGAGAATACGACATAATGCTTGAAGACGGGGATGTCATATACGTCCCTGAAAAACCAATATCCGTTGCCGTAACCGGAGAGGTAAACCTTCCCGCAAACATAATATTCAAAAGAGAATTGGGGGTTGCCGATTACATCAGGAAATCCGGAGGCTATACAAAAAATGCAGATAGAAGGAATGTCTTCATAGCAAAGGTTGACGGAACGGCAACGCAGAACATGAACAGCATGGAACCCGGAGATACTATCGTAGTGCCTTTTGAAACGAAGGAAAAAAGATTCACTATAATCAAGGATATAGTCCAGATGTTTTATCATCTCAGTTTGGGCTTAGCATCCTTTTAAAGCCATGGAAAACGGAAAAAATAAGGCTGACAGAAAAAAGGGGTTCAGGTCCCACCTCAAGTTTGTCCTGGTCTTTTATATACTGGGATTCGGAATAGTATATTTCATCTATCTGCTTTCCCCGAAATATTACAGGGCAAGCGCAAGCATATTACAGCCGCCGGAAAGAGAATTGCACGTATCCGGCACCGCATCCAATTCCCAGGGAAAATCTCTTTCCCAGCTCAGAACTAACACAGAACTTTTTTTCTCAATACTCGGCAGCAGAACCATAAAAGACGAGATACTGGAGAATTTCAACCTTGTATATGAATACAACGCAAGAAACATTGACCACGCGAGGGAAAAACTCGACAGATGCGTAACTTTGTCACTGACGAAACAGAAGATTATTGAAATAACCGTTATAGATACAAAGCCGGAGAGGGCCGCGGAAATAGCCAACTATTTCATCTCAAGGCTTGACAATGCGGTCAAGGTGCTCAGCATAACCACGGCAAAACAGGACAGGATTTTTATAGAAACCAGGCTGAATGAAACAGAAAATACGATAAATATCCTTGAAAAAAAACTGGCGGGAATAAAAGACAGGGACAAGCTTGTGGCGGACAAGGACCTCGCCCAGATTACGCAGACGGCGGGGAAGCTGATGGAAGACCTGTTCAACAAAAAACTGGAACTGCAGAGAAAAGGGGAAATATTGAAGACAAGCAGTTTTGAAATGGAGCTGCTGAAAAAAGAGATAGAAAACACAGAAACAACCCTGTCCAAACTTTTATACTCGGAAAATGAGCTGATGGGCATCATCAGGGAACTCAGGGCGCAGGAGGAAATTTATAATTTCCTCACTTCAAAACTTGAAGAAGCCAAGATTGACGAAGCGCGGGACACTCCCGTAATACAGGTGCTGGATAAAGCGGTAGTACCGCACAAGGTTTATAAACCTGATATAAAATTGCTGTTGATTATCCAGGCCGCCGTATTCGGAGGATTAGCCGTACTCATATTCTTTTTTGACCTTTTGAGATATTTGGGCAATATATAACTCAAAAGTAAAAAGTCAAAAGTTAAAACTTAAAAGTAATGACTCAGAAATTTTGACCTTTGACTTGTAATTTTGACTTTTAACCTCTAACTTTTTAATTTGGGGGAATTGATGTATCTGGTGCTTGCAAGAAAATACAGGCCGGCAAATTTCGACGAGGTGTGCGGGCAAAAACACATTACCGACGTTCTTCAAAAAGCCCTGAAAGAAAACAGGGTCGCCCACGCATATCTTTTCTCCGGACCCAGAGGAACCGGAAAAACCTCCGTTGCAAGAATTTTCGCCAAATCGCTCGACTGCGAGAAAGGCCCTACAGTAAAACCGTGCGGGGAATGCGATATATGCAGAGCGATAGCCGCAGGTACAAGCATGGACGTGCTGGAGATAGACGGGGCGTCAAACAGGGGCATAGACGAAATCCGGAATTTGCGGGAGAACGTCAACCTTACCCCTTCAAAAGCAAGATTTAAGATCTATATTATAGATGAAGTGCACATGTTAACCGCCGATGCATGCAACGCATTGCTGAAAACCCTTGAGGAGCCACCCGCTTATGTAAAGTTCTTTTTCGCAACCACGGCTCCGGAAAAAATCCTGCCGACTATCCTTTCCAGGTGCCAGCGGTTTAACTTTCAGCCTTTCCGCATGGAAGAGCTCGAATCAAAACTCAGGGACATCTGTAAGAAGGAGGGGATTCAGATAGAAGACGGCGCTCTCAAGCAAATCTACGGTTTTTCCGGAGGCTCCCTGCGGGACGCCCTGAGCATACTTGACCAGCTTATAGTCAATGCGGACAATAAGAAAATCCTCTATGAGGACGTGAAAAATTTCCTGGGGCTCATAGAAGAAGAGAGCGTGGAAGAAATTCTTAAATGCCTAACGCAAAAGGACATCAGAAAAACAGTTTCATTGTTTCATCAACTGCTTGCCGAAGGAAAAGACCCCGTATTAATACTTGACGGGCTTGTCAAAAAGCTCAAGGATATAATTCTTGAAAAAATATCGCCGGCGGCTGGTGCCGTCAACGCAAACAGCAAACCGCTTCCTTCCGTATTTAAAGACATCGACATTGAACCCCTCCTAAACGCAGTCTCGCTGATTATAGAGTATAAAGACCGTTTAAGGAGGGAAAACCTGCCGGTGCTTCTGTCGGAAGTCATGTTCCTCCGTTTGAGCCGGATTATGGGAGCAGACGGCGAAGGCGCGGCCGTCGAAAAAAAAGAGCCGGAAGCGATTAAGGAAAAAGCTCCGTCCGCCAACAAAGTTAAGAACGGAGGAGAAGATATATTCAGCCTTCCCGTAAAAACCGCGGCCGCAGTCAAAAAAAAACCGGAAGAACCGGCCGCGCCAGTATCCTCCGGAGATAAAAACATAACTGCCGGATGGAATGAAGTCCTTTCCGAAATAAAGAAAACAAAGCCTACTTTGGAGGCCGCATTGAGAGAAGGCTCTCCTTCGAAATCTGAAGGGAATACCCTCTTTATAAGCTTCAGAAAAACATACGGTTTTCACAAATCAATCGTAGAAAAACCGGCAAATGTAAAAGTGATAGAAAAAGCGCTGTCCAGAATAACGGGAAGCAAAGACATTAAGATTGAATTCGTAACCGAAGACAGCGGAGAATCCATGGCTGACAGCAGCGAGGTAAAAAAAATACTTAAGTTTTTTAACGGCGAAATAGTAAAACTGGAGGAATAATGGGAAATATCTTTGACAATCTGAAACAGATAGGGCAGTTAAAACAGCAGGCGGCTCAGTTTGAAAAAATACTCCGGTCCAGGACCGTCGAGGTCTCTTCCCCGAAGGGAGAAATAAAACTTGGAGTAAACGGGAAGATGGAATTGACGTCCATCGAAATAAATCCGGATGTGCTGAAACCCGAAAATAAAAACTACCTGGAAAAATTATTCAAAAACACCTTTGCTTCGGCACAAAGGGAAATAGAAAAAATAATCAGTTCCGAAATGAAATCGCAGATAGGCTTTTGAAAAATGAGCTATCCAAAAAGAGTCGAAGAACTAATGGAAAAACTATGCAAGCTGCCCGGCATAGGGCCGAAAAGCGCCGAGAGAATCGTCAATTATATGCTTGAAGAAAATACTGAATCCGTTCGGCTTCTGGCAGAAAACATCCTTTCTCTAAAAAACGACGTCCGCCTGTGCGAAAGATGCTTCAACCTTTCCGATGATACTGTCTGCAGTATCTGCGCTGACGAAAAAAGAGAAAGGATAGTGTGCGTTGTTGAAGAGGTAAAAGACCTCATTCTCATAGAAAAGACGGGTTTTAAGGGTACATACCACGTGCTCGGAGGCAGGGTTTCCCCCCTTGAAAATGTATCTGCGTCAAATCTGAAGATAAATCAGCTGATAGAACGCCTTAACAGAGAATCATTTACGGAGGTTATCATTGCTACAAACCCAACTCCGGAAGGGGAAAATACGGCCGAATACATATCAGGAATTTTGAAAAAAATGGGGGTTAAACATTCCCGTCTTGCATACGGGCTTCCCGTAGGGGCGGAGATAGAATATGTGGGCGTCCAGACACTCAAAAAGTCCATAGAGGGAAGGAAAACGTTGTAAATAATGTCAAATGCTCAATACAATAATCTATAACTTCTGCTGTTTCCTCGGCATTCATTTACCTCTCCCTTTTTTATATTTCATAGCCAGATTAACGGCGTTTATAAGATATCTTTTTCTCCGTGAATCAAGAAAAAACGTAATTGAGAATCTGCGCATTGTTCTTGAGTATAAAAAAACAAAGACGGATGTTTCATATACTGAAAAGGAATTGCTCAAACTTTCAAGAAAAACATTTTACAGTTTTGCGCGGTGCCTGACCGATTTTTCCTATGTGCCGAAATGGACTTTAGACAGGGTTAGAAAGAAGGTTAAAATTGAAAATATTGAATTTTTGGATGAAGGGCTTTCCGGCGGCAAAGGAGTCATTGCCCTGACCGCTCATGTAGGAAACTGGGAACTGGCAGGGATAGTCAGTTCCATGCTCGGATACAGAGTCACGGCCGTCGCCATACCTTATCTGAATCCCGCCGTAACAAACCTGTACATAAAACGCAGAAACACTAAAGGATTGGAAGTGATTCTCACAGGTTCTAACCCGAAGAATATCCTTAAAGCATTGAAGGAAAACCGAATTCTTGCCGTACTGGGAGACAGGGTTTTTACGGAGAAAGGGACAAAAATACCTTTTATGGGGGTTGAAACTGCCATCCCGCGGGGACCGGCAACACTTGCAGTCAGAACAGGTGCAATGTTTGTAGCCGGCTTTTTCATCATGGAGGGAGAGAATTACAGGTTTTTCTTTAAAAAAATACCATCCCCTCCTTCTGATTTTGCCGAAGATGAAAAAATAAACTTTCTCCTCCTGAAAGGGGCTGAAATCATTGAAAAGGTAATTCTTGACTATCCGGACCAGTGGCTGACTTTTACCCCTCTATTCAATCCACCGACGGAAACAGGCTGATACCCTCCATTCTCCTACAGCATCACCCGTCTAAAGGGTAACCGTTTTTAGCCATGCTGAACATCTTGAATCCCTTGCCCAGCCTTTCTTCAAAATCATCCAGAGTCAAAGGAAATATTTCTTCATCACTATATACTTCTTCATCATAGCTATCAATACCGCACTTTACTTTTCCGTCAACCTTTCTCCTTTTTTCATAAATCTTCTCAAGCATTTCATTGTCTACAAACGATATCATCGGATGGCTCATTTACTATCACCTCCTTTTCCAAAATCCCCTCTTAATCCCCCCTTTGCAAAGGGGGGTATGGGAGGATTTTACAATTGTAACTTTACCGCTTCCCATATGCCGGAAGTTATTTGCTCTATGATCAGAGTTGTGTTTTTACATCTTACACGGCTAATACGGATAGGGCTCTCACGCAAATAATTTGCCGCGAAATAACATTTCCGATATGAAGAACGCTCATTTTTTGAGGAGTTGCAGAATGGCTATATTTATATTTTTCTCCTCATATATTTCGTTTGTCAAAGAACGCTTTTTTACCCTTTCAGTTTTATTATACCAACCGCTTTCTTATTTGTCAATACTACGAATTGCGTCATAATAAATCTATACGAAAGGGAATCGTTGCGTCAAATAGGAATCTATACGAAACTATCTTCCTAAAAAAAGACCT
>JAFGKM010000010.1 GCA_016928555.1 Candidatus Omnitrophota bacterium
ACCTATCTACTCCGGACTGTTTTATTTTAATCTATAATCCAGAGTATTCACCTTTTGACTTTTATCGTATCATCTCCTGTATATGTGCGCCTTCAGATGAAGCAGGTGAAAGGAGTGCGTATATTTCTCTCCGTTTTCAAGCAGCGGCAGAGCCTTTTCATAATCTCCCGTCCGGAAATAATGCATGGCAAGTTCCATATACAGGGTTGAATTTTCAGGATTGTTTTTTATGCCTTCTTTTGAAAATTTAATTGCATATTCTATAACCTTATTTTTCTCTTTCTCCGGAAGAGGCGGCGCAACCGCATTTATCAGGAACCATCCGCCCAGCGCCCATGCATTAACCTCCGAGGGTTTAACGGTTGTTATGAGTTTCAGAACAGGAAAAACTTTTTTGTAATCGCCTTCATGCCAGAATTTATCCGTGGACAGGTAGAGCATGTCAATAATGCCTTCGGTAAGGTTAGGGAAGGAGCACAAGTCAAGCGCCGCCTGCTGGGTGAGGACAATATCTTCTCCCTTTGCGGGAAATACCGCCAGAATAGCCAGCATAACTGCGATTAGAAGGTTTTTCATTTATTAACGGCGTCCAGAAGTTTTTTAAACTTTGTGCCGCATGCCTGTTTTTCAAGCGCACCGGCGGCGATGGATAGCCCTTTTTTAATGTCTGATGCGGCACCCGCGGCTTTCAGGAGAAACGCTGTATTAAGCAGTACTATATCCCGCATGGCGCCTTTCTCCTTGCCGGCGATTATATCCGTCATTATCCCTGCGTTTGTCTTGACATCTCCGCCTTTCAGGTCAGAAAGGGAGCACTTTTTGAAACCGAAGTCCTGCGGATAAATTTCAAATTCTTTTATACTCCTGCCTGACACTTCAGCAATATAAGTCCTGGCTGTAAGAGATATCTCGTCAAGCCCGTCTTCGGAATGGAATACGTACCCTTCAATTCCCATGGACTGAAAGACAGGGGGGATAATCTTAAGAAGGTTATAATCGCTGACGCCCATTATCTGCACGCCGGAATGCGCCGGGTTGCAAAGCGGCCCTATGATATTAAATATTGTCCTGAATCCAAGTTCTTTTCTTACCGCCATCACGTTTTTCATCGCCCTGTGGTAAAGAGGGGCAAAGAGAAAGGCAAAACCGTAATTATTCAATAAATCTTCACTTTTTGACGGCTCAAGGTCTATCCTGTATCCTACGGATTCCAGGACGTCCGCACTGCCGCACCTGCTGGTTACCGACCTGTTTCCGTGCTTTGCCACGGTCAGACCGCACGCAAAACCGAGTATTGCGGTGCAGGTTGATATATTGAAGGTTCCGGAGTTGTCACCGCCCGTTCCGCAGGTATCGCAGACGGTTTTTCCCCTGGCGGCCTCCACCCTGACCGCCTTATCTCTCAACAATTTTGCGGCTCCCGCGATTTCAGTCGGCTGTTCTCCCTTCATTTTTAAAAGCGCAAGGAAAGCGGCCGCCTGCACAGGTGAGACTTTCTCATCCATTATCTCGCCGAAAACCGAATAACTCTCCTCCTCGGTCAGCGCCTTCTTTTCAAACAGTTTATCAAATATGTTTTTATCCACGGGAATTTTCTCCGTTGAGTATGAAACCGGCTTTTCTATTCTAAAGCATCCACCCTGCGTTGTCAAAACAACTCTTATCAGCCGGTCAAAAAACGGGACTGTTGTATCGTCTTGCGGCAATCCCGTGTTTTTGCAGCGGCGGCCCTCCATTAATACTTCGGCGGACAGGCATTCATGCCACAGTTGTGTCATATTGAGAAAAATAATTACAGGCTATATAATCTATATATAATATATAGGAGGTGGTTTACATGAACTCAATTCTCATTAATATCGACGAGAAGCTGAAAGCCAAATTTGACAGGACGGCAAAGATGGAGGGCAAAACTAGAAGCGAGAAAGTTCGGGAACTAATGAGCGAATATGTTGCCCGGAGGGATATCGCCAACTGGATAGACGGCATATGGAAAGATATCGGAACCAAGCTGAAGAAGGCCGGCTACAAACAACAGGATGTCGAGGGGATGGTTAAGAAAGTAAGAAAAAGGAGAGACGGTGCATAAGATAAAAACAGTCCTTGATACCAATATTTTCGTTTCTTCTTTTTTCGGAGGCAACCCGGGCAAGGTAGTTGAATCATGGAAAGACGAAAAAATAATCCTTTGTATAACGCAAAGTGTACTTGACGAGTATATACGGGTACTCGCAGAGTTTAAAAATCTTGATATTCAGGAGCAAATCAGGCAACTCCTAGATTTATTTGCAACGGGATACGAGATAGAATTTATCCTCCCGCGGCATGAAATCAGAACAGTAAGCGATCCTTCGGATGATAAGTTCATAGAATGCGCAGTTTCAGCGGGGGCGCAATACATCATTTCCGGCGTCAAGGCGCTTCTTAAAATCAGGAAATATCAAAATATCAGTATTCTCTCCCCCGCCCTTTTCCTTCAGGTTGTCAAAAAATATTAATTCGGGCAAATCTGTTCTCTTTCTCAGAATTTTCTGACCCAAATGAATTTGTGGTTGGAAAAATTACTCTTTTAAAACAGGTAAATATTTCAGATATTTAGTTTTTTCCCGGAGGATGCGTCTTTTTCGCATTCCTCAAGAACGGCTATGACTCTTCGCGCCTGTTCAGGCTTTACAAGCAGTTCTTCGCCCATCAACAGGTGGTCGGCTATATTCCTGTAATAACTTGCCCAGCTGACTCCCCTGTCGGCAATCTTAACAGTTCCTTCATGGCGTATGCCGGAAGAAAAACTTACAAGGCGTATTTCGTTATTTGCGGTTGCAAGTGCACCCTTCGTTCCAAGGATGCGCCATTGTGGGCGGGGCATCGCGCTTATGCTTGAACTGACGTAATCAGCGGTAATCCCGTTTTCAAACTTTATGTACACCTGTCCGTAATCTTCGTTTGTAGCCGAATGCCAGGCAAGTTTCTTCAGTTCTCCGGTAATGCTAATCACTTTTGAATCCGCTAAATTCAGCACCCAGTCAATAAAGTGGGCTCCCCAGTCATACATGACGCCGCCGCTTATCTTCTTATCGGAGCGCCACGCAAAACCCGGATGGGAATAATTTTCCGACGCGCACTCTATGTGAAAGACTTGCCCTATCAATCCTCTGTCTATTATATCCCTGATAGTCAGGTAATCCGCATCCCACCTCCTGTTGTGGAAGACGCTGAGCATCACGCCGGCATGTCGCGCCGCCTCTATCATTTCATCCGCTTCCTTTACGGTAAGGCAGAACGGCTTCTCAACTACGACGTGTTTTCCCGCATTAATGCACTGCAGGGCGGTTTTTGCGTGCAGGTTGTGCGGAAGGATGTCAACAACCAAATCAAGCTCTTTCATCTTCAGCATATCGGCAAGGCTTGTGAAATATGCCTTGAGTTGGGGCAGTTCAGTTCTGGCGGCTTCAATCCTTGAGGGAGAAGCGTCGCACACGGCAATAGTTTTAAGCCCCGCAACGGAATCAATCCATCTTGAGTGATGCCTGCCCATGTTATAGGCAGGCCCGTATCCGAGGATGCCGCAGTTTATTGCTTTGTCAGGCAATTTCACTCCTGTACAGTAAGCGGCGGAACGCACGAGAATTTTCTGAAATTCCGGATTGTTCCATGTCTCCTTCATGTGCCCGGGGGAAATATACGCCACCCGGCCCTTTCCGTAATCCCTGGCATAAACCATGGGAATTTCTTTGCCCTGCCACATTGTTTTAAAGAGAAGTTTTGATTTGGAATCGTCGTGATTCTGCAAATGGTACATCTCATCATATATGGAAAAATCAGGCATCCGTGCAGTTATGTAATGTGATTTATCAACTACCGACAGTTTGAATTCATGGTGAGCCGGATGGAAAAGAAACTCCCCGTTGAGCATTTCCACATATGCGCGGCTGTCCCTGAAGGTATCGGCGGCCGAATGTATGCCGATAAACCCCCCGCCGTTTTTTACAAATTTCAACAATCCTTTCTCTCTTTTTGCGATCAGGCTGTCCTTGAATCCCGTCATGTACAGCACTGCGGCATCATATCCGCTGTCAGGAAGGGAGGCGAGAGCGTCCAGGTCAAATGTCATGTCAACGGTGAAGCGGCCGTGAGCATGAAAAATTTCCGACATTTTGTTCCCGGCCCACTCCGTCGGATGAAACTCCGGACCGCCGTAAAAATACAGGATTTTCTTCATGATTCTTCTCCCGGAAAAACTGTGCGATGAATCGCACCGCTACATAGACATTTTGTTCAGTTCTGGACGACAAAACGGCTTAAATACTTAAAGGAATTTATAAGCCCTTCATCCTCCATTTTATTGCCGTAAACAAGGTCGTGCCAGCCCTCTATGTTAAGGTCGTTTTTATACCCCTGCCTGTGAAGCTCCTTAATGCAAAGTCCCCAGTCGGTATCGCCCAATCCGGCGAAGCAATGCTCAACCGCACCTTTGTACCAGATGCCGTATAGTGCAACAATATCTTTATTCACGTGCGCATCCTTGGCATGTACGTGATAAACCCTTTTCCCGAACTTCCGCAGATTGGCAACAGGGTCAATGAACTGGCAGATGAGATGGCTCGGGTCCCACTCCAATCCTATGGCGTCGGAAGAAACTTCATTGAAAGCAATCTCCCACATCTCCGGCGTGGACATGAAATTATTCCCGCTGCAGGGCGTATGGAATTTTCCCATGGGGCAGTGTTCAAAGGCGATTTTTACATTGCGGTCTTCCGCAAACCTGGCATGTTCGCTCCATAGCTCTTTATACCTCGGAAGGCTTTCAATGAGATCTTTGCCCATTATCCTTCCGGAGAATCCCGCTACTACAGGGACTCCGATTTTTTCGGCGAGAAGAATAACATTCCTCACATGTTTCTTCTGGTCTTCCGCCTCTTTCGCGTCCATATGGTTTGTATAAAACCCGGCAAGGCACGATATTCTTATGCCGTTTTCGTCATAGCAGTCTTTTAATTTCTTTGCTCTGTTCTCCCATCCGCTGTTCCCGGGACAGAAAGCATCTCCGGACGAAACCCGCAGTTCGCATGACTTAAATCCGGCCTTTTTTGCAAATTCAATCCTTTCCTTATCAAACGCCATCATAAATCCTATTCTCATTTTACGTCCCTCCTGTCAACTTGTCAGAATATCATAATACAGTTATAATAAATGTCAAATTAATAATGCAGTATCACCAATAATAATACAGCGGATAGCGGATAGCGTAGAGCGTGTAGGAAAAACTTGAAAAGATAAAAAACAAAAACTATACGCCGAACGCTTCACGCTGAACGTTAAGGAGAAATGTATGGAATGGCGGGAATTTACGTTAAAAAACGGCATAAGGGTAATTTATAAACACATCCCCGAATTCCATTCGGTGTCAGCCGGGATATGGATAAAGACGGGAAGCAGGTTTGAAAAACCGGACATTTCGGGGGTATCGCACTTTTTAGAGCACCTGCTCTTTAAGGGCACTAAAAAAAGAAATTACAAGCAGATTAAGGAAGCCATAGAAGGCGTAGGCGGGACGTTCAACGGTTTCACCTCGGAGGAGGCAACCTGCTACTGGATAAAAATACTCGGCAAGTACCTTGACTTGAGCATAGACGTGCTTGCGGACATGATTCAGAACCCTCTTTTGAAAAGCGCCGATATTGAAAAAGAGAGGAAGGTAATAATAGAAGAAATCAACATGTATAAGGATATCCCCGCAAAACACGTATTTGAAATTTTCGACGGGACGCTCTACGGGAAACACCCTCTCGGCCAATCCATAGCAGGCACTGTTGAAAGCGTAAGCGGTATAAGCAGAAGAAGGATGTCGGAATACCTCAGGGATTTCTATACGGCGGATAATATTGTCGTGAGCATCTCGGGGAACATATCTGAAAAAGAAATGAGAAAATCGGTTGAACTGCATCTTTCATCCGTAAGGAAAAAGGACGAGAATGAATATGCGCCGTGGGACAAAAAACCCGCCGGTCCCAAGGTGAAGGCGCTGAGGAAGAAGACGGAGCAGGCGCATATAGCCATGGGAGGGCTTGCCCCGTGCAGGTTTGACGAGAAGAGGTACGCGCTTATGGTTCTCAACACCATACTGGGCGGGAACATGAGCAGCCGCCTTTTTAACAGGATACGCGAACAAATGGGGCTTGCATACTCCATTAAAAGTTTCGCAAAGCATTACAATGACACGGGAGCATACCTTGTATATGCGGGCGTTTCGCCCGAAAATATCGAAAAATCAATTGAAGCCGTAATTGACGAGATGAAAAAAATCAGGGACGGGGGGGTAAAAGACAATGAGATGGACAGGGCCAGGAAATTCATCACATCCCAGATTCTGATGGGGCTTGAAGATAATCTTGAATATATGCTCTGGCTCGGAGAGCAAAGATTGTTCAGAGATAAACTCATTACGGTGAAAGAAGCTGTGGAAAAGATAAATTCAGTCACGGCGCGGGCAGTAAAGAGTATAGCGGCAGAGCTTTTTAAAGGTGAAAATTTCTACATGTCAATTATCGGCCCGAAGGTTGACGTGGACAGGATAACGAGAAAGATGTCGGCGCTGTAAAACGAGATTGCCGCTAAATATTCACCCCCTCCTTTTTCTTGCCCTGGGGGGCTTCGGTCAACGGGCTCACCGACTCGCCCTCAGTGCTTGCGGTGCTCATTA
>JAFGKM010000077.1 GCA_016928555.1 Candidatus Omnitrophota bacterium
ATCACCCCCACCCTTACCCTCCCCCCTCGAGGGGGAGGAAAAAGGTATTTGCTTTAATATCTCGCGCGTGCCGTCGGTGGACCCGTCGTCCACAATCACTATCTCCTTCTCAACGGGCACTTCCCGCACCCTGTTGAGAATCTCAAGTAGCGTCGCCTTCTCGTTGTAAACGGGCATTATCACGGATAATTTCATTTCAAATTACAGCTCCTTTGATTACAGATTTAATTTTCTCCGCCAGCCGGAATAAACCGTAAACGGCAAACATTATGTAAAACGTCTCCAGCGGAACCCTGTATCTTATTGACGCGAGAAAAATCATGTGGAATACGGTAAAAAATATGATGAGCGAATGTATGAACTGCGCCTTTTTGTTTCTCAGCGAAAGAAAAAATCCAAGTACGAAAAACGGAAGCATAACGCCGAAGCTCATAACGCTTATAAAGCGGTATAAAGGTTTCGTGAACTCCGCCGCGTTGGGCACGACATTCCAGAAGCGCTTGAACTTATTCTGCAAAAGCCATGCGAACCTTCCAGGATTTTCCCTTATAACATCCGCCGTCATCCGGAAAAGGAGCTTATCCCTTTCCGTCTCTTCAACGTCGCCTATGCCCTCGGGGAAATACCTGCAGGGACCGCCGACGGAGTAAGGGTTGTTACCTTCCCAGAACACCCATCCCCCCATCGTTGTCCCGGGCACGAACTTTTTGAAAACCGCATAGTTCCTCGTAACCCACGGACTTACAGTCATAATGAAAAACACCGCTATCAGAAGGATTTTTTTTAGCTTCTCCTTCAATCTTTCTTTTCCCGCGATTATATGCATAAAGGAAATGGGAAGATATATCTGCATTATCGGCCTGCAAAGCCCTGCAAGCCCGAGCATAACGCCCGCCCTGGCCGATGAGAAGCTTTTCTCCGTCAGGGAAACGAAATAATAGATTGCCGCAAGAGTCAGGAAGATGAAGAGCGTCTCGGTCAGCAGAAACCCGTTATAAAAAATGAAAAACGGGTATACGGCCGTTATAATCCCAGACCACAATCCGATTTTTTCAGAAAATATTTTTTTACCGGCTATATAGACAAGGCATACGGTAAATGCGGAGATAATACACTGAATGATGCGTATTGCGATAAGATTGAGATGCAGGGAATAAAAAAGACTCAGCATCAGAGGATAGAGCGGCGGGCGGAACCCTTTGATACCCTCCCCCGCCATAAGGCCCCTGCCGGCGAGAAAATTCTCCGCCACGCGGGCGTATTCAAACTCATCGTCAAAATAAAAACGGTTTTCAAGCGTTAATATAAAAATAATCCGGAGCAGTAAACTGCCGAAAAACAGGATTAAAAGTATTTTTCTGTGAGATAGTTTTTCCATATTTTTATCCTGAATGCCGTAAAGCCGTTGTGCCCGTAGATTCCCGTCCTCGGCATCGCATATCTGCCTGTTTTAATCTTTCTTTTCATCCCGGGAGTGACCACCGCCCCCTTATACCCCGCTTTCTCCACGGCGTCAATCACCCTTTCATTGAAATCTCCGTACGGATAGCAGAAGATGCCTGCCTCCCTTCCAGTCCTGTCTTCTATCTCTTTTTTTGAGCCGGCGACCTCCCTCCGCAGGCTGTTGCCTTCTATTTGCGTCAGATGCGGATGGGACAGGGAATGGGAGCCGAATACAACCCCTTGCGCGGACATCTCGCGCACCTCTCCCCAATCCATGAACCTGTCCCGCTCTATATTCTTATACCTTTTAAATATATCTTTAGACCCTATGTAATTTACAGTTAAAAATATCACCGGCTTGATGCCGAGCTTTTTCAAAACCGGCAGGGCATGCCACAGATTGTCCGCATAACCGTCGTCAAACGTTACCAGTGTCTTTCCTCTGACTCCCTCTACCCTTGGTACTTGTCCGCCGTAGCCCTGCTGCAGGCGGGGAGAGGGGTTCAATTTCTCTCCTGTAAATCCCTCTACCCTTGGGGGAGAGGGGATGGGGTGAGGGGTGTCTTCGGAAAAATAATCTTCGGGAGACACAAAGTTAAACTTCTTCCCGAGCAAATATTCCATCTGCCGTTTAAAATTCTCCGGCAGAACGGTCAGCGCATCTTCCTTATACCACGGATTAACCCTGTGATATGCAAGTATCATTTTTTGAAATCCATCCTTTTAAACCTGTATCTCAAAATAAGCAGTATCATCCTTATCCCGAGGACAAACGCCTTCTTCATACTGCCTGTAACGGAAGATTTTCCTACCCTCGGCTTATAGTTTACCGGTATCTCTATGAATCCCGCTCCGCTCTTTATCACAATAAGCGTAAGTTCGGGACCGAAATGCTGAGTGCCTATGCTGAAATGAGGCTTCACCCTCTCGTAAAGCTCCCTTTTCATCAGGCGCATCGTACATCCGACGTCAGTCAGCGTGGTGGTGTTATAAAGAAACTCCATCCCCTTGCCGACCGCCCAGTTTCCCCATTTCAAAAAAAAGTTCATGTTGGCGCCTTCCCATATCAGTTCCTTTGTAGTCCTTGTGCCCAGAACGTAATCAAAATCATCGCCGTACGCAAGCAGTTTAACGACGTCCCTGCCGGAAAAGGTGCCGTCCGGTTCGGATATTATAAGATAATCGCCCGCCGCCTCCTCCAGCCCCTTCCATATGGCATACCCGTAGCCCTGCCTTTTTTCATATACCAGCCGCGCGGAAGTTTTCCTTACCTCTTCATCCGTCCCGGCGGCGGCGTTGTTATTCACCACGACTATTTCGTCAACAAACCCCGAGGCGAAAAAATCCTCTATCGCCGCTTTCATTGAATCCTTCTCGTTGTAGGTCGGGAATACCACGCTTACTTTTTTATCTCTCCACATTTTTCTCCCCTACGGCAACGTTGTGCGCAAGAAAAAGATTCAGGACAGGGAGCGGTTCCAGTTTTTTCTCAAGAAACCTGAAAAGCCTGAAGAAATCCTCGTTGACAAAATCAGGCACGAATCCTTTTTTGAAAACCTTGCAATTCTTCATGCTGTTTTTTTTAAAAATTTCCAGTATATCTCTTCCTGACAAAAGAAATTCCTTTCCCGTGTCCTGAGGAACTCTCCTCATTAAAAACCGCCAGTATAAATTCATCGGATTGTGGTCCCATATAAGTATTTTCCCTGCCGGCTTTAAAACGTCCAGCGTATTTGCAACGGCCGTTTCAACTTTTTTCAGGCCTCCAAGATGGTGCATGGTCGCTATAAAAATAACTCCGTCGAAAAAATTCCACGGAAAAGGTAGTCCGTTCAGAACGTCCCCCAAAAAAATTCTGCCGGGCATTTTCCCGGAAGCTATGGCAACCATCTCCTTTGAATTATCGATGCCGTAAACGTCAATTCCGGCGCTCCCCAGCATGCTTAAAAGAATTCCCGTTCCGCAGCCTACCTCAAGAACCTTCATCCCCGGACTGAAAATACCTTTTATAAAATCCGCTCTTTTATTTAAGTAGTGGTCTCTTATAAAAAACTTGAATATCCCGTCGTATATTTCAGCCACTTCATCAAAATCTTTTTCCATAATAACTTTTAAGCCGCATTTTTTCTCCGGAACCGGTTCAATACCGAATGTATTGTTAAATAAGCAAAGATGATTATAAAAGGCATAAGCGGTTCGCGGTATCTTATTATTGTCTTGAAAAGCAGGATTATGGGCACCGACCAGAATATAACCAGCAGGTAAAAGAAGGAAAAATCCCTCCACCTTTTCAGCGAAAACAGAAAGCCTGCCATGGCAAGTATAAAAACAGGCAGGTTGGTAAGAAAGGCTATCTTCACATGGTACGATTTATAGCTTTCGCCGGGACCGGAAAAAGTATGCGGGGAAAGCTTCCAGAACCTGAAAAACCTGTCCTTTACCAGACGCAGGTATGCCGCCGGGTTATTTCTGATAAAAACCAGCGCCTCCCTGTAAAAATACCTGTCTATCCGAACTTCGGATAATCCGCTTATGTCGTCCATCACATACGTGCCTTCAATGTCAACCGGGTCAAGATAACCCGTGGGAAGCGAGAGCGCAACCTTATTATTGGCGATGTAACAAACAACTCCTCCTTCGGTGGATGTAAGCACAAATGTTTTGTGTATCCTGTAGTTTCTTATTATCCAGGGCGCCAGGGTTATTAGACCTGCAAGCAGGTATAGTGCCAGCCCTTTCCATAAAAACTTCCTGTATTTAACAAGGAGAAAGAGCGCCGCCGCAGGTATAAGGACAAGGAAATTAGACCTTGTCAGGACAGCCGCACCGGTAAAAAATCCGGCGGCGATAAGACAGATACTTCTTTTGTTTTTCCCCCACTTCAGAATAAGAAGCACTATCAACAGCATTAAAAATATCTCGTTTGTCACAGGCGAAAGATATCCCGTCCAGAAGATTGAAGGAGGGTAAACGGCATAAATAACGGCGCACCATGTGCCGGCTTTATCGCTGTCAAACACATCCGAAGCGATAAAAAACAGGAGAATACAGCTCAAGGCGCTCAATAAGGCAAGCCCGATTTTAGCCGCAAGGTAGCTGTGCCCGAATACGGAGTATATGCCTGCAAGGAAAAAGGGAAATCCCGGAGGCCGCCACGAATAAAAAGGCGTTCCCCCCTTAAAATAGGGATTATTAACCCAGAAGCCCTGCCCTCCCGCAATTTTCAGTCCCAGTTCATCCCACCAGTCGCCCCATACGTCCACCGTATTGTCCAGCATCATTATAAAGCCGATGCGCAGAAGCAGGGCAAACAGGAATATCAGAATCAGTTTCTTCTCTATTCTTTTATTTTCCATATTAAAATAACGGGATTGGGATGGCACCAGTCGTGCGGTACGCGCTCCGGACGGCTGAACCTGATTCCCGCAAAAGACGATTCCTTTTCAAATTTTTGTATAATCGCATACCCGGATAAAAGTTCCTCCATTGCAGAAAAACCCTTTCCTCTCAACCACTGATACTCGCTGACGATAAAATAGTCCGGTTTTTCCCTGTCAATCGCTTCCTTCTCCCCCACGACAGCCACTTTATAATCAAGAAATCGGAAAGGAGGCGTGCGCCACGGAGAAGGCGCTTCAAGCAAACCGATTCTTTCTCCGGCCGGAATATTCAGATTTATCCATTCGCCGGCCGCCGTCCTTGTATTCTTCTCCCCTAATATTTTAACATACGAAGCGCTGTATAATGCCGTGAAGATTGAAACGACGGTTAAAGATACGTACAGGATTTTTTTTAATCTCAGCCGCGAGAAGAACAAACCCGTTGAAATTATGAGGAGCGGGTACAGGAAAATGCTGTAATGCACCCATACCGCCGTTTTAAGCGCAAAATACAGAAACCCTGGCAGGAACAAAAGAAAAAACAGCAGGTCTTTTTTCTCCGGTTTATACAACAGGCTACCCGCAATGCCCGCAAGAAGAGCAATCCACAGCGGTGTACCGAACCCGTACCTTAACGTGTTAAACGTAAAGACGCGCAGTGAATCCAGCGATATTTCAGATTTCCAGTATCCGGTCAGGTAAGCAATCTCCTGCATGAACTCCCTGAACGACAAAAGAACATACGGATTGGTCATGAAAAACACCGCGAGGAAAACGAGGAAGGTGAGAAAAAAACTTTTCAGCTTCCATCCGTACCCCCTGCCCGAGAACAAAATGAAAATACAAATTCCCCAGTAGCTATACCCGTAGGAAAGCAGTGTGCCGAATGAAAGCCCCGCAAAAGCGGCCGAGAAATACAACCATTTATCCTTCCCTTCCCTGTAAAATTTAACGGCCGCCCACAAAGAGAGCAGAAACCACAGCATGCCGTAAGAAAACGGTTTCAGGTAATGCGACCAGAGGACAAAACCCGGGGCGGCTCCGTAAAGCAAAGTAAGAAAATATGCAAGCCTCTTGTCCGCAAACAACTGCCGGCATAAAAGAAAAAATACGATTACCGACAGCAGAGCGCCTGCCGCTCCAAAAACCCTTCCCCAGACATACATGCGCCCCATCTCTTCCGGATTGAGGAAATAAAAGGACATATCGGACTTCAGCGTTATAATATTCAGTCCGGACAGGCCGTAAAAGAACAGCCCCATCGGATAAAGGTACACCCCTCCGTATTCATAAAAATGCGGGTTGAATTTTTTCTGCTCCGGCCTTATCCTGCTGAGCGCTATTATCGCTCTCTGCTCATCCGCCCCGTAAGAACGGATAAAATAACTGCGCAAAGAATTGAGAATGGATTTGTCTGTCGCTATTTCCCTGCCGCCGGACTTAACAATTACCGGCTCGTTGGGAGCATACGACGGGGAATAATGCCGTCCGTAAGAAGGGATCATTTCTGCTATTTCCTCATGCAATCCTATCATTACGGGTAGAAGTTCGCCGACAGTTTCATCTGCCCCTGCGGCAAGAACAGCCCTATCACTGTCCGGTACGCCCCATCCGGTCCCGTAGATGTGCAGGACTGCCGTCAATGCAAGGATGCCAGTCAGAACATAAAATTCTCTTTTCATTATGTTCCCTCGCCTTCAATGAATATCCTGTACCAGAGCTCAAACACAAGCAGATTCCACAGCCGGGGCGTATGCACGGCCCTGCCGGCTATGTGGTCTTCAACCATTTTTTTCACGCCTTCGGCCCTGAAATAACCCCGCCGCGCAAAACCTTCCGACAGCAGGTATGAACGCAGGTAATCCTTCAAATCCTTCCTGAACCATTCCCCCGCAGGTATGCCGAAGCCCATCTTTTTCCGGGACAGAATCTCTTCCGGAAGAAAACCCTTCAGCTTCTTCTTGAGAATGTACTTGGAAGCAAGCTTCCTGAACTTCATCTCCGGGGGGAAGGAAGCGATTGTCTCAACAAACTCCTGGTCAAGAAACGGGCTTCTGCTTTCAAGGGAGTTTGCCATAGCCGCTATGTCCATCTTCACCGTCAGAACATCGGCGAGGTTAAGATTGAAATCCGCATATAGCATCCTTTCCATAAGGTAAAGTCCCTCTGTCCTGTTCCATATGGCATTGAAAACAGATATTGAACCGCCTCCTTCAATTTCCGACGCGAAAGAATCTGAATATATCTCGCTTTTGTGTTCCGGCGAAAACGACATCAGCCGCCGGGCGTAAGCATAGCCGTATCCCTCCCTCTCCGCCTCCTCCAGCCACTTCCATATTCTGAAGAAGGTGCTTGAAGGATGTTTTTCATAACCTTTAAGGAGAGCCGACATCATGCCTTTTTTGAAGCCCTTCGGCATTCTGTCCGAAGCCTTTCTTATCCTGTCCAGCAAAAGCATCTGCCAGTAGCGCGTGTATCCCGCGAGGTTTTCGTCCCCGCCGTCCCCGTTCAGTGCTACCGTAACGCATTTTTTTGTTTCCCTTGCAACGTAATAAGTGGGCACCATTGACGAATCCCCGAACGGCTCGTTGTAATGCCATACAAGCTTGGGAAGTATTTCCATCACATCCGGCTTCACCTTAAACTCATAGTGTTCAGTGCCGAATCTCTCGGCCACTGTCTTCGCGTACTTGAGTTCGCTGAAACTCTCCTCGTCAAATCCCACGGAAAACGTTTTGACCGGCGGGCGCGAGAGCCCGCTCATAATCCCCACAACCGTTGATGAATCAATGCCTCCTGACAAGAAAGCTCCGAGAGGCACGTCCGAAATCATGCGCAGTTTTACCGCCTCTGTCAGCTTCTGCCAGAGCAGTTCGGCATATTCCTCCTCGCTTTTCAGTTTTATCTTTTTCGTGAAATTGAGGTCCCAGTATCTTTCCACCCTGTATTTTCCGTCCTGCCACAGAAGGTAGTGAGCCGCAGGCAGTTTTTTTATTCCCTTGAAAATCGTGCGCGGGGCAGGCACCGCCTGATAAGTGAGGAAGAGGTCTAAAGCAGTTGCGTCTATATCCTTTTGCACCGACGGGTGGAGGAGGAGCGCTTTAATCTCTGATGCAAATATAATACCCTTTTCCGAAGCGGAATACACGACCGGTTTTTTGCCTATCCGGTCTCTCGCAAGCAGAAGTTTCTTTTTTCTTCCGTCCCATACCGCAAAGGCAAACATCCCGCGCAGGTCCTGCAGGCATTCAACGCCTTTCTCTTCATACAGATGGAGTATAACCTCGCTGTCGGAGCGGCTTTTGAACCTGTGCCCCTTTCTCTCAAGCGTTTCCCTCAACTCCGCGAAATTATAAACCTCGCCGTTGCATACGAGAAAAACCGTGCCGTCCTCGTTTGCTATAGGCTGCTGCCCTGTATGGAGGTCTATTATCTTAAGCCGCCTGTGCCCCAGCCCGGCGTTGTCTTTTATATAAAAGCCTTCTTCGTCGGGCCCCCTGTATTTTATGGCATCTGCCATTTTCCGGAGAAGCCCTTCGTCAACCCTTTCGCCGCAGTTTATTATTCCGCATATTGCGCACATTGCCCTCTCCCTGAAAAACTGTGCGATAAATCGCACCGCTACATTTTGTCATTGCGAGTTCCGTCTTTCGGGGCGTGGCAATCTCAGTCTTCCACTATCAGCAATCGCCTCCTCATACAGCTTCTCATACCCCCGAACCATCCCCGCCAGAGAAAACCTCTCCGTTATTTCTTTATGTCCCTTCTCCCCCATACTTCTGCATAACCCGGGATTCCGGTAAAGCAATATTATCTTCTCCGCGATTGCGTCCGCATTGTCTTTGACAGGCACGAGAAAACCGTTATCCCCGTCTTTGACCAGCTCTGAGATTTCCGGAATATCCGTACCGAGCACGGGTTTTTTCAGCGCCATCGCTTCCAGAACAACGTTGGGCATCCCTTCAAAGAGCGAAGGCACAGCGATAACGCCGCACTGGGCAAAAATCCGCAGGATGTCTTTTCTGTACCCGGTGAAAATTATATTTCTCTCAATCTTTTTTTCTTTCGCATAACTTCTGAAATCATCCATCAGCGGGCCGTCGCCGACAAAAATGAAAAATGCATCCCTGCATTTTTCCAGAACGGCCGGAACCGCCTTGAGAAGGTTCATAAAACCCTTCTGCTCAGTAAACCTTCCCCCCGCTCCCACGATAAATTCCGCCTTTTCAATACCGAGCTCCTGTTTAAGAGCAAAAGACGGTTCCGCAGACTTAAACTCTTCCATGTCCACGCCGTTGCGGATAACCGTTATCCTGCTCTCCGGTATCCTCTCCGTCCTCTGATAAAACTCTTTCACAGCGCTTGAATTCGCCGCCACGCAAAAAGTGCGGCGCAGAAGAATCCTGTCTATCAACCGGTGGTGCCGCCTCTTATATACGTCAACGCACCTTTCCGAAGCTATCATAACCGGAACCCCTGCAGAGATTCCGGCAATCCTGCCCCACGTATTGGAAGTAAACATAAAAGTATGCAGGATATCCGGCCTCTCCCTCTTAAGCGCGGTTATGAGCCTTATAAGAAAGAAAATATCAACCTTATGCTTCTTGCCTATGGCTATGGCCTTAACCGCCTTCTCAAACTCTTCCTTGAGCGCCCCGCTCCTTAAAGCAATCAGGACGGGCGAAAACTTCGTCCTGTCTATATTTTTTATGAGCTTGAGCAGCTGCCTCTCCGCTCCCCCTATCTCCAGCGTCCCGATAACATAGCATACTTTAATCATTTTCTTCTTTCTTCCTGTCTTCTTCCGTCAAATATTTATCTATCTCCTTTATCGCCTCATCCACAAGATTTTTTCGCACCCATTCCTTCTGCGCTTCCTCCAGAATTTCTCCCAAACCCTGCAAAACAATTCTTTTATTGAAGTTTCGTTTTATGTATTTTTTCAAAAACAATAAATACTCTTTCGTGTTCTTGCCTGTCCGCTCCTGCAATAAACTTTCTTTGACTGAATATCCCGCTTTAAAAAAATAATATGAGTCAAAAAGGTCTCGGGCCACAGGCAATTTTCTGTCTGTCAGCGCCACAAGTTTATTTGTAAAAATTGTTTCCTCATCCGCAATCTTAATCTCCACCCCCAGCAACCAAACGGGCAGGTAAACATTATTTTTCCATATCCTCTTGTTCAATTCTATCTTCACATTCGGAAAATTCGACCTGTAGTCCAAAAGAAAAAAAGTGGTGTGCCGTTTATCATGAAAATTTTTAATGGCGCCGTATTTGCCCAGAAAAATTTTCAATTCATCAATTTCGGCAGGGGTAAAAGGTGACAGGATGTCAAAATCAAGGTCAACGGAAATCCTCGGCAGGTTATAAAAAAGCTGAGCACAGGTACCGCCCTTGAAGCCCATCTTCCCGGGGAAGTTTTTGGAAACGTCCAGTAATATCTGCACAAGTATTCTTTTATGAACTTCCGCATCAAATACTTTTTTTGTCATTTTTAAAAAGCTCCTGTATCTTCAACACTTTGTTTCTTACTGTTTTCGGATAAAATGACGACAGTTTTTTCAGGTAGGATATATTTACGCTGTTTGGATTATCCAGACTGGGCGTAAACCCGAAATACAAAGAGTCAAGAATTGCCCTTTCAGGTTTAGCAATTGCAACATTTTGTTTATACTCAATTCCCTCAAGATTAAAAAAAAGTTTCTTTTTCATTGAACAGTATTTAAAGGCGCTCTTTCCAACCTTCTTTTCGTAATTTATCAAGCCCACGGAAGTCACAATTGTGGAAACCTGAAAAGAAACATTATGGTAAAAAAGCGCAGAATGCATAGATACATACGAAGGCTGGACTATCAGATTAGCCGTCTCATATAGGTTGCCTTCCCTTGTTATGGAGTAATAACCTCTGACAACCCTGTAAATTATCCCTCTGTCAACCATTCTTTTGACAACAACTTTGGCCGTTTCCGGTTTAAGTTCCCACAAATCAATAAGATTCTTGAAGGTGAAAACAGTCCTTTTCGTATCCAGAAGAACCCTTAGCCGCTCGTCTCTTTTCATGATTATTCTCAATATTGGTATACTAATCTGTATACTATTATAAGGAATTCATGACAAATGTCAAGAAAACAAGACGCTTTGCGCCATTGCCGCCGCACTCACTCGTTTTTCTTTTCCCGCAGCTGTGCGATTATATCTTTCTGCATACTTCTTCGTATACGGCTATTGTCTCTGCAGCAGTTTTTTCCCATCTGAACAGTTTTGCGCGCTCCAGCCCTTTGGCCCGCATATTTTCTCTCAAGTTCCCGTCAATAATAACCTGTTCAATCTTGCCCGTCATATCTTCTTTATTATACGGGTCAACCGCAACAACGGCAGACCCGCCAACCTCGGACAGGGAAGAAACGTTTGACACAATCACGGGGCACCCGCATGCCATTGCCTCAACAACCGGCAATCCGAATCCTTCGTAAAGCGAAGGGAAGACAAACAAAACCGCTTTTCTGTAGAGATATGCCAATTCCTCCGTAGGAATTTCGCTCAGGCATAAAACATGATTCTCCATGTTGCCGGACTTAATAATATCCTTTATTTCGTCCTTTACCGACCGGGAACCGGCCACAATGACAAGTTTTTCCTTTATCCCCTTCTTCAAAAGCTGTGCGTAAACGTCCAGAAGCATGGGGATGTTCTTCCTTTTAACCGAAGTGGAAACATTCAAAATAAACCTTTCCGGCAGTCCGTATTTCTTGTTTAAATCATTTTTCATCAAAGGAGACGCCGCATTAAAGAGATTGTTATTAACCCCAAGGTAAATCACCTTTATCCTGTCCGGGGCAATACCGTACATATCTACGATATCTTTCTTCGTCGCAAAAGATGTTGTGATGATAATATCAGCTCTCATAGCCGACTGCCTGACATAGCTGTACCACTTATCCTTGTACCATGAAGGATTAACCTCGCACGCAAGGTCGTATATGGAATACACGGTCTTTATCTTTCTGAAATACGGCATCTCCTGGGCGGATATGCTGTGAAACACGGAAACACCCTCCTTCATCAGGAACCTCTCAATTACAGGCACGCGTAATTTCTCCTCCGCATTTTTCACTATCCTGCGCGGAAGGGGCAGGGTTCTCAAATGAAAGTTTTGGGATTCTGGGATAACTATTGAATCTCTTTTTTCCCTGTAATCATGCCAGAAATATCCGAATATCAGGTAACTGTTTTTTGAATCTGATTCCTTCAATGCATAAAGAAAATCGTTAAGAAAATATGAAATCCCTCCTTTCTCCGACGAACTTAAGGGACCCGCCGCATCAATCGCTATCCTCATTTTATTTTCCATGTGAGGCCTTCTTTGGAAAACCTGAACGGTATAATCTTCCCGCCTGCCGCGGCAAGCGCTTTTCTGACCGCGGACGCCTTTCCTTCCCTGCAGAAAAACAGAAGGCACCCTCCCCCGCCGGCGCCGCATGCCTTTCCCGCAATTGCACCGCTTTTAAAAGCCTCTGCGAATAGCTTCTCCGTCACGGAATTTGTCACCGAAGAGTCAAGCTCTTTCTGGTATTCCCAGTTTTCGTTGAGCAGGCATGCGAATTCATCCAGCCGCCCCTTAAGCAGGGAGTCCTTCATTTCATAGGCAATCCTCTTCAACCCCTGAAAGGCGGATACCGTCTCGCCCTTGAGGTACCTGGCCCAAACCTTGTCGTGTATGTTTCCCGAAAGGCGCGATTTTCCGCTGTAACAGAGTACGAGATTTTTTTCAAGGCCTTCCCTGACAGATTTTTTTATGTTCAGCCGCTTCACCTTTACCCTGTCGGTGAACGTCATGAAATTTATTCCGCCCAGGGCGGCGGCATACTGGTCCTGCTTGCCCCCTTTTATCCGGAGCAGCTGCTCCATCTCAAAAGCCGCTTCGGCTATAACCTCCGGCTTTTCGTTTTTGAACAATTCATACCTTATGAGAAAAAGAAAGACCACATTCATCGCCGCCGATGTGCCCAGCCCGCTTCCTGTAGGAAGGTCGGAGCCGTAAGAGATGCTTATCCCCGAACCCTGCGAAAGGATTCTGGCGGCGTCCATGCCCTTTGACTTAACTTTTTCCTCCCGGATTTCAAGAACCCCCTGCACGTGCCTGTCTATGGCCGCATTGAGAACCGCCCCGCCTTCCGACTTTGCAAACGGCTGGATATCAGTCCACGCACCCGCAAAATCAATCCTCACCGGAGCCCTCACAATAAGTTTCATGTTCCCCTCCAAAAGCAGTTATTCTTCATCCTTTCCTTTCTTAAAAACTTGTATTAGCGCTACTTTCTGGCAAAAATAACAAATTGTTCAGAAACACCCAATAAAGCACCTATGACCCCGATTGGCATCATTAAGTATTTCGTGACAAAACGCAGTTTATCTTGTTCACCCAAGATATTTAAAAATGTTTGTTGCGGAAAAATACCCTTAAGCATGTTTTTAACATTCCCGGGAAAATCGTACATATCTGCCTTTTGGCGTATACTTATATCCCCGAACCCTGCTTTTTTCAAAAGTCTTTTTAAAGATACAGGTGAAAAATGCCATAGATGCCTCGGAATATCCCATGCCCACCAGAACTTTCCAAAAAGGATTCTTTCCCAATTCCATATATTCGGAACGCTAATGATTAATTCGCCTTTTTCTTTTAAAATTCTGTGCACTTCTTTTAAAGCATCTATCGGTTCGGATATATGCTCCAAAACTGCATGCATTGTAACTGCGTCAAAAAAATTATCTGGAAAAGATGTATTGACAATTTCGCCGCA
>JAFGKM010000078.1 GCA_016928555.1 Candidatus Omnitrophota bacterium
ATGAAAAACATCTGCGCCGGCATACACATAATGCCCCTCGGCTGGGAAAAGCACGTTCCCGGCGTTCTTGAAGCCTCGGGTTTTTAAATACGTGAGATTCAGGGTATTGTCTTTCTAAATCGCAATTTTATAATGCCGAGTATATTGAGAATTCCCCGCAGGGCGATAACGGAGCCGAATGCGATAGTGCCGAGTTTACCTCCCGCTCCGCCCATATGCGGCATAGAGAACATGAAAACAATCCCCGCAAAAAGCCCCGCTATTACCATTAATTGAGTATGCCGGAACCTGCTTTTATCCGACATCCCGGCAAATGAACTGCAGATTATGACGACTGCCAGAGTGTTTCCCGTGACGCCGTGAATTGCCGGAAGCAAAATCCCTCCGGCCAGGCTCGTAACTCCCGATGCAAGGACAGGCCCGTAACCCAGCGTAATATTCAAAAGATACGTGAAAACCGCTCCGGCGGCGGCATAGGCAAGTATAAGCAGTCCGGTATCCCAGCCCGGAACCGAAAATGATTGAAGGGGGCTTTTCACGACGGCTCCCGTAAAGAGGCATCCGGCGAAAGCGATTGTTCCCAGTTTTCCGCCGAATCCTTTGAAGAAAGGTTTGCTTATGATAAAGATAATCCCTGAGGCGGCGCCTGCAAAAAGAATGTGGCTGTAATTGCAGAGGTATTTCGGACAGGTCATCCCCACGAATGCGCCGCAATAGGCAGGTACTCCGTACTTGGGTTTCACGAGGGCTGCTGCCATGCCTGTCAAACCTGCCGCCACGACGGGCCCAAGTTCCATACGCACGCTCAAAATGTATGTTATCAATGCGCCCAGCGCCACGGCGGTGAAGTTATAAAAATCGTCAATTCCGAACGCATTTTCAATCAGTTTGTTTCCGTTCAACGTATTGAATCCCTCTCTGCCGCATTCATATATAAGCCCTGTCAGAATGATAATCTGCAGTAAAGCCAGGGAATATGCTCCATGATTGATTTTTACAGCAAGCGTGGCCAAAAAAAGCAGAAGTGTCAGGGTGACAAGAATGGCGTATCCGGCGGTCAGGATAATTTTTCTGGCTACCATCTTTATTATAATAACATATTTGCAAATCTTTTGGAATATGATAATATAAGTCCTTAATTATTAAAATGCGTTTCATAGAGGAGGATAAAATGCTTAGCGACCTTGAGATTGCGCAAAAATCCAGAATGCTTCCGATTAACGAAATAGCCGGGAAAACAGGCGTTGACGAAAAATTTCTTGAGCCGTACGGCCGGTACAAGGCGAAGGTCTCTCTTGATATCATGCCGGAGCTGGAGAAGAAAAAAACCGGCAAATACATTGACGTGACAGCAATCACGCCGACCCCGCTCGGAGAGGGCAAGACCGTAACCACCATCGGGCTTTCACAGTCCATAGGCAAACTCGGGAAAAGCGTATGCACCTGCATCAGACAGCCATCCCTCGGGCCTGTATTCGGCATCAAGGGCGGCGCGGCTGGAGGCGGCTATTCGCAGGTCATACCCATGGAAGATTTCAACCTGCACCTTACCGGCGACGTCCATGCCGTGGGGCTTGCGCATAACCTTCTTTCTGCGTTTGTGGACAACTCCCTTTTGAAGAAAAACCCGCTTGATATGGATCCGCTTTCAATCACATGGCGGAGAGTCCTTGACGTTTCCGACAGGTCGTTGAGAAACATAGTGATAGGTTTAGGCGGCAAAGAAAACGGGATTCCGAGAGAAACCGGGTTTGACATAACCGTCGCTTCCGAGGTTATGGCTATACTTGCGCTTACGGACGGATTGTCCGATTTGCGCAAGCGGCTCGGCAACATCATCGTCGCCGAGTCAAAAAAGAAGATGCCGGTAACAGCGGAAGACCTAAAGGCCGCGGGCTCCATGGCGGTACTCATGAAGGACGCCGTAAAACCTACGCTGATGCAGACGCTTGAGCACACCCCCGTATTTGTACATGCGGGGCCTTTTGCCAACATAGCGCACGGCAACAGCTCCATCATAGCGGACAAGATTGCACTGAAGCTTGCCGACTACGTCGTTACGGAAAGCGGTTTCGGCGCAGACTGCGGGATGGAGAAGTTTATGAACATAAAGTGCAGGTACAGCGGCCTGAAGCCGGACTGCGTAGTGATTGTCTGCACAGTAAGGGCTCTGAAGATGCACAGCGGGAAATTCAGGGTTGTGCCTGGCAGGCCTCTTGATAAAGGCCTTATCGCCGAGAATATAAGCGCGCTGAAGGAAGGCAGCTGCAACCTGGTAAAACATATTGAAAACGCCAAACTTTTCGGCATCCCTGTCGTCGTGGCGGTAAACAGGTTTACAACCGACACCGACAAGGAAATAGATACGCTGAAGGAAATCGCCATGAACGCCGGAGCCGACGACGTCGCAATGAGCGATGTCTGGGCAAAGGGCGGCGAGGGCGGAATAGAACTGGCCGATAAGGTTGTGAAAAACTGCGAGAGAAAGCACGATTTCAAACTTCTCTATCCCGACGGATGGTCTCTCAAACAGAAGATAGAGTCCATCGCAACGAAGGTTTACGGCGCCGGAAAGGTTGAGTATGCCGGACTTGCTGAAGAAAAGATTTCAACCTACACAAAGTGGGGTTTTGAGCATCTGCCGATATGTATGGCAAAAACCCATCTGTCGCTTTCGCACGACCCGAACCTGAAGGGGCGGCCGGACGGCTTCACACTGCCTGTAAGGGATATACGGCTCTCCGCTGGCGCGGGGTTCCTGTATCCTCTGTGCGGCGAGATGAGAACAATGCCGGGCTTGCCCAGCGTTCCCGCGGGGACGAAGGTTGATATAGACTCAGAGGGCAAGGTCGTCGGCCTCTTCTGACGGATTCATTTCATCCGTAGAACTGCGTTAATATCGTCGGCAGCTACCTCAGCGTATAAACATACGCTTCGTTGCTGTCTCCTTACTGCCTTGTTCTCCGGTGAACTAAATCCGTCAGCAACCACTATCGTCGGCCTCTTCTAAACAGGTTTTTGGTAGCCGCAGGTCTTCAGCATGCGAACTCCTCTGTCATTGCTGTAGCGGTGCTCCGCCGCAAAGCTTAGGCGGACTGACGGATTTATCGCACTATATCACTATCATTGTGAGGAGCCTGCCCCGTTCTACGGGGCG
>JAFGKM010000011.1 GCA_016928555.1 Candidatus Omnitrophota bacterium
GTGGCTCTTGAAAAGGGCCAGCGCTTCGCCGTGCGGGAAGGCGGAAAGACCGTCGGCGCGGGAGCCGTAACGGAAATAAGCAAGTAACGGGAAAATGCGACAATACAAGGCTGGAGGGTTATTTTAAATGCGGGATATAATAACGCTGGTCTGCGATGGGTGTAAAAGAAAGAATTATTACACGACCAAGAACAAGAAGATTAAAAAGGACAAGATGGAAGTTAACAAGTATTGTCCTGCCTGTCATAAGCACGTACTTCATAAAGAAGGCAAGTCGTAGCAAATCAGGTTTTCTTAAATTCCGGCATAGAGCGGTTGAGCGCCGGTAGCCGCAACTCTTTAGGCTGCGCATGTGGAAAAACGCACAATTTGAAAGACACGCAGGCTAAAGACCTGCGGCTACCATATAAACAAATTACTTATGTCGGAATTTTAGAGGTTTTTAAAAAACTTGCTATATTTTTTTATTGTGTTATAATATCCATTTTCGCTTTAAATCCGTGGGATGTTTTTTTAAGCAGAGCGGCTGGGTGCTCTGCTTTGTTTCCTATTGAAGTTGAAAAATTTATTTAGGCCTGTAGCTCTAACTGGCAGAGCAACGGACTCCAAATTCGTGGGTTGGAGGTTCGAATCCTCCCAGGCCTGCGTAATTGGGAGTAAGAACGTAGGTTGGGAAGGCAGTAAAATAACGGGAATAAAGGGATGAAAAAGAAAATAATCAATTTCCTGCAGGAAGTGAAGACAGAACTGGAAAAGGTGTCATGGCCTGAAAAAAAGATTTTAAAGATAACAACAGGGGTTGTTGTTCTTTTCATGTTGCTGTTCGGGTTTTATCTCGGAGTGGTTGACCTTGTTTTCTCCAAGATTATCAGGATTTTCTTGAGGTAAAAAAAATGAGCAAATGGTATATCCTTCACGTAAGAACAGGGCAGGAAGAGAAGATAAAAAAGATGCTGTTGAACCAGGAGAGCAAGGAAGAAAGCGTTGAAGATGTTGAAAACGTTATAAAGCAGGTTATCATACCCAAGGAAGAAGTCTCTGAAATATCCCATGGAGAGAAGAAAATAAAGAGCAGAAGATTCTGGCCGGGGTATATGCTTATAGAGATAGATGATGCCGGCAATAATGAAATTGTCTGGCACGCGATAAGAACGACAACCGGCGTACTCGGTTTTCTCGGCGCCGGAAAGACTCCCGTGCCTCTGTCCGAAGAAGAGACGGAAAAAATATTGAATGAGGTTGCCGAGAGAAAGGGCAAGCCTACTCCCAAGGTGGAGTTTTTCGCAGGCGACAAGGTTGAGATTACGGACGGGCCTTTTGTGAATTTTTCTGGCGTTGTTGAAGAGGTGCATCAGGACAGGGAAAGGCTGAAGGTAAGCGTATCCATATTCGGCAGGGCTACGCCTGTGGAGTTGAGTTACTGGCAGGTTGAGAAGATATAAAGGAGTGAGCAAATGGCTGAGAAGAAAGTAAAAGCGGTTGTAAAATTGCAGATACCGGCAGGACAGGCGACTCCCGCGCCTCCGGTGGGTCCGGCTCTCGGACAGCACGGGGTTAACATAATGGAGTTTTGCAAGGCTTTTAATGCCGACAGCAAAGGTAAAGAAGGCACCCTGCCCGTCATTTTGACGGTTTATGAAGACCGCACTTTCAAGTATATAATCAAAACGCCCCTTACCTCCGAGTTGATAAAGAAATCCATTAATATAGTGAAAGGTTCGGGCGTGCCTAACAGGGAGAAGGTAGGCAAAATCACCAGAAAACAGGTTGAGGAGATAGCAAAAATTAAGACAGCCGACCTGAATACGAGAGATAAAAAGGCTGCAATGAAGATAGTGGAAGGCACGGCAAGAAGCATGGGTGTAGAGGTTGTTGATTAAAAACAGAAAAGGAAAATCTTGAACCCCTCACAAGAGGGTGTATCAAAGCAGGGTTCGGGGTGAAGGAGAAATAAAGTGAACAAATCAGGGGGTAAAAGATACAGGGCGCTTTCAGAGGGAGTTGAAAAAGGAAAGGTCTATAAGCTGGACGAATCGATTGATAAGTTAAAATCCTTTCACAAGAGCAAGTTTGATGAAACGGTCGAGTTGGCAATCAGGCTGGGCGTTGATGTCAAAAAACTTACTCAGCCGGTAAGAAATTCAGTGGTTCTTCCGCACGGAGTCGGGAAACCTGTAAGAATTCTCGTTTTCGCCGCAGGAGAGGATGTTGATAAGGCGAAACAGGCGGGAGCGGATATTGTAGGCGGTCAGGAACTGGCGGATAAGGTAAAGGAAGGATTTCTTGATTTTGACAATGTGGTGGCGACTCCGGATATGATGAAAACGGTCTCTCCTCTGGGAAAGGTTCTCGGTCCCCGCGGGCTTATGCCTAATCCTAAAAGCGGCACTGTCACAAAGGACATACAAAACATAATCGCCGAACTTAAAAAAGGCCGGATAGATTTCAAGATGGATAAAGACGGCAATCTTCATATTCCCGTGGGCAAGGTTTCTTTTGACAGGGATAAACTGGTTGAAAATACAAGTGCGGCATTGAATGCGGTTTTTGCGGTGAAGCCGGCTTCCGTAAAGGGAAACTATGTTCGTTCCGCATCGCTGTCTTTAACTATGTCGCCGTCGTTGCAAATAGACGTTAGCGAACTTTCCCAGGAATCAGCGGCAGAGTGACAAGTGGAGTCAAACCAATGAAAAAACTGACTAAAGAGAAAAAGAAAGAGTTCGTGGAAATTCTGACGGACGAGATAAAAGCAAACAATATCAATCTTCTTGTTAGCTTCTCGGGACTTTCAGTTGGGGAAATGCAGCAGTTGAGGGGGAGTTTAAAGGAAGCGGGATGCAATATGAGAGTCGTGAAGAATACCCTTCTCGGGAAAGCCTACAAGAATATAAAGTGCGATGAGATGACTGAAAAGATAGGAGGCCCCGTATTTATCATTTGGGCAAAGTCCGACGACGAAATAAAAGTGATTAAGAACTTGTACGAATTCAAAAAGAAAACGGGCAAGATTGACGTAAGGGCAGGTTTTATAAGCGACAGGGTTCTCTCGTCGGAAGAACTTGAACTGATAGGAAAACTCCCGGGCAGGAAAGGGCTTGAGGCCAAGATAGTATGGTGTTTGAGAATGCCCGCAATGAGAATAGTCAACTCTTTAAAGTTCCCGCTAATGAAATTAATCAACGATATTAACCAGATAGCTGAAACAAAAAAGTAAAAAGATAAAATAGGAGCCCGGATTAAAGAAGGCGGACGGCGTGTGGCGGACAGCGTGTAGGAAAGACTTAAAACTAAATGTTTTTAACTATACGCTAAACGCTCTACGCTATACGCTGAGTTTTCGGGTAAAGGAGAGAGGCAATGGAAAAGGCTGAGAAGAAAGTGATGGACGAAATAGTGGAAAAGATTGAAAAACTTTCTGCGCTTGAACTTTCGGAGCTGGCGAAGAAACTGGAAGAAAAATTCGGCGTAGAAGGGATGATGGCTCCTGTTGGAGCAGTGGGTGCGGCTGCTGCGCAGGCTCCGGCCGGCGGAGAACAGAAAGAAGAGAAAACCACTTTTGACGTGATACTGAAAACCTTCGGAACGAATAAGATACAGGCCATTAAGGAGGTCAGAGCCCTGACTAATCTTGGTTTAAAGGAAGCCAAGGAGCTTGTAGAGTCTCTTCCCAAGCCGATTAAGGAGAAAGCGACCAAGGAAGAAGCCGACGACATACAAAAGAAAATGGCCACTATCGGAGCGGAAGTCGAAGTTAAGTAAAAAGTCCCGGGGGATTAAAAATGAAAACAGCAGAAATTCCGGATTTGCTTGAAGTTCAAAAAATTCCTTTTTTGGAATTTTTACAGAAGGACGTAAGTCCAGATAAAAGAAAGCGCGCAGGGCTCGAGGAGCTTTTCCGCAAGGTTTTTCCCATTGAAAGCGAAGACGGAATATTATGCCTGGAATATGCACACTATACGCTGGACGATCCTGTTGACAGCATAGAGGAGTGCATTGAGAAAAAGAGCACTTACGAATCCCGCCTTAAACTTAAACTTCAGCTTGTCGTGAAAGAGCAGGACAAAAAGGTGAAAGAGCCGGTTGTTAAAGGCATTAAAGAACAGGATATTTACATAGGAAGCATCCCGCTGATGACCGACAACGGAAGTTTCATCATAAACGGCATAGAGCGGGTAATAGTCAATCAGCTTCTGCGGTGCCCCGGGGTGTATTTTAAGGAAGAGGAGATTATCGGACAGAAAACAACATATTCCGCAAAGATATATCCTTCACGGGGAATATGGGTTGAACTGCAGATAGATAATCATAACTGCATGATAATCTACCTGGGCAGGAAAAAGGTCTATTTAACCACATTTCTTAAGGCTCTCGGCTATAAAGAAGAAGATATTATCCGGCTTTTTTACAAAAGCCCCGCCGACATGAAGCCGGATTCCATCCTTACCGCAACTCTTGCCAGAGACGACATTAAAGACAGGGACGAGGCGTTAAAAAGGATTTATTCTGAAGTCAGGCCCGGGTACCCTCCGATTCTGAAAGAAGCGGAAAAACTTTTCAGGACTTTGCTGTTCAGCGAAGACACCTACGACCTTTCCGAGGCCGGAAGAATGCAGATAAATAAGAAGCTGGGGCTGGATTTTACGGAAAGGCATCTCAGGAAAGAGGATATAATTGAAACCGTAAAGTACCTGCTCAATCTTGCGGAAAAAGGAGAAGGCGTTACCCAGGACATAGACCATCTGGGCAACAAGAGAGTTCGAGTATCATCGGAAATAATAAGCGAATACGTTTATGAAGGGTTGATGCGTCTGGTCAGGTTCTCCAAAGAAAAGATGGCAATGGCCGACAAACGCAAAACTCTCAGCATTAAGCCGCAGGACCTTATCAACGGTAAAGTTTTCATGACGGTGGTTAACGATTTTTTTGCAAGAAACCAGCTGTCGCAGTTTTTGGACAAAATAAATCCGCTTGCGGAGGTAACCCACAAAAGAAGAGTTACCGCCGTTGTAAGGGAAAGAAAAAGGGCCGGGTTTGAAGTGAGGGACGTTCACTATACCCATTTCGGCAGGCTCTGCCCCATAGAAACTCCCGAAGGCGCCAACATAGGCCTGATAAACTCACTTACGGTATATTCGAAAATTGATAACCTCGGTTTTATAAAAACGCCTTATTTGAAGGTTGAAAAAGGGGTCGTCGCAAACCATGTAGAGTACCTTTCTGCCGACAGGGAAGACGAATTTCTTATAGCGCCTCCCAGCACTCCCGTGGACCCCAGGACAAAAGCAATTATCCCGAAATATCTGACGGTCAGGACGAAAGGCGGCAATTTTGAGGAAATAGCGAGGGATAAGGTAAATTATATAGGCGTATCGCCGATACAGATAGTAAGCGTCAGCGCTTCCCTGATTCCGTTTCTTGAGCATGACGATTCAAACAGGGCCCTGATGGGTTCCAATATGCAGAGGCAGGCTGTTCCCCTGGTCAGGAGCGAGGTGCCTCTTGTGAAAACAGGCATGGAAAAATACGTGGTCAGGGATAGCGGCGTGGTTATAAAGGCGAAGACCGAAGGAGTCGTAAGCTACGTTGACGGGGAAAAAATAATCGTCAAAAAAGACTTGAAGGGGATGTTCCCGTGGGAGGCGGAGGATGTTTACAGGCTAAAGAATTTTGTCCGTACCAACCAGGATACCTCTTTTCATCAGAGGCCTATAGTAAACATAGGGGACAGGGTTTCCAAAAACCAGATAATGTCCGACGGCCCCGCCGCTTCAAGAAGCGGAGACCTTGCACTCGGGAGAAACCTTCTGGCGGCTTTCATGCCGTGGCACGGATATAACTATGAGGACGCAATACTTTTGAGCGAACGACTTGTCAGGGAGGATTTTTTCACATCCATCCACATAAAGGAATTTGAAGTCCAGGCAAGGGAAACGGAGCTCGGCCCCGAAGAGATAACTTCCGACCTGCCGAATACCCCGGAGGAACGTTTGAGGAACCTTGACGACGAAGGGGTTGTTATGGTGGGTGCGGAGGTTGAGCCCGACGATATACTGGTCGGGAAAGTCACTCCGCGGGGCGAATCCGAGCTTACTCCCGAGGAAAAGCTTCTGAGGGTTATTTTCGGGGAGAAAGCCAAGGACGTACAGAATACCTCTCTTAAGGTGCCGCCCGGAACCAAGGGCATGGTCATAAACGTAAGGAAATATACACGCAGAGAGAATATGTCCGAGCAGGATATAAACAGGACCGTAAAAGAACTGAAAACAAATTATAACGCAAAGGCAAAGGCGATAAAGAAGGTTATCACGGAAGAATTAAAGAAATTTGCGGACAGCCATAAAATAAAACACAGGGTTAACCCCGACCCCGAATCATGGCAGAAATTCCTGTCCAAGGTTTCTGAAAAGCACAGGGCCGATGCCGGCAGGATTGCCGAACTGGGGCAGAACGAACTGGAAACGCTCAACAAGGAACTGAAGAATGAAGTATTGAAGGTAAAGAAAGGTCCTGAGCTTGAAGCGGACGTGATAACCAAGATAGTGGTTGAAATAGCCGTTAAGAAGAAAGTTGACGTAGGGGATAAGATGAGCGGCAGGCACGGAAATAAAGGTGTTGTTTCCAGGATACTGCCGGAAGAGGATATGCCGTTTCTCAGCGACGGAACTCCGGTCGACGTGGTGTTGAATCCCCTTGGCGTACCTTCCAGAATGAATATAGGGCAGGTTCTTGAAATACACCTGGGAAGAGCGCTGAAAACTCTCGGATACAGTACGGAGACTCCGATTTTTGACAGTATAAAGGAATGGGAGATAAAAAATCTCCTGAAGAAGGCAGGGTTTTCTGAGGACGGAAAGGATGTTCTTTATGACGGGCGGACGGGCGAGCCGTTCGTACAGCCGGTGACGGTCGGCTATATGTACATGATGAAACTGAAGCATCTCGCCGATGAGAAGATACACGCGAGAAGCACGGGTTCTTACTCTCTCATAACCCAGCAGCCTTTAGGAGGCAGGGCGCAGTTCGGTGGGCAGAGGCTGGGAGAAATGGAGGTCTGGGCTCTGGAAGGATACGGAGCGGCGCATATCCTTAAGGAAATGCTGACGGTCAAGAGCGACGATACCGAAGGCAGGAAAATAATGTATGAAAGCATAGCAAAGGGACTGGATTACCGCGGCGACAACATTCCGGAGTCCTTCAATGTCCTGAGAAAAGAACTTCAGGGGCTCGGGCTTGACCTTAGGGTTGAAAACAGGAAGGGAGAAGGCAAGAACAGGGAAATAGCAAACATAAAAATAACTTCACCGTCCGTAATGCATTCCTGGTCGCACGGAGAAGTCAAAAAAGCGGAGACGCTTAACTACAGGACATTCAAGCCTGAGCGCGACGGCCTTTTCTGCGAGAGAATTTTCGGGCCCATCAGGGAGTTTGAATGTTCCTGCGGAAAATATAAAAAACTGAGATATAAAGGGATAATATGCGACAGATGCGGCGTAGAGGTGACAACTTCGAGAGTCAGGCGCGAACGGATGGGGCATATAGAACTGTCCACGCCGGTATCCTACGTATGGCTGTTTAAAAGCACGTCCAACTGGATGGGGCTTCTGCTGGACATGTCGAGGTCGGAACTGGAAATGGTGCTTTATTACGAGAGATACATAGTGGTTGACCCGGGCTCAACGCCTCTCAAGGAAAAAGAACTTCTCTATGAAAAAGAGTATCATGAGAATCTTGAGAAATACGGGAATAAATTTAAGGTGGGCATTGGAGCGGAAGCGATACATGAACTTCTGAAGAAGATTGACCTGCATAATCTTGAGGAAACGATAAAACAGCAGTTGAAGAGCAAAAAGAAGAAAGCCTACGGCACCAGAAGGACGCTGATAAAGAAGTTGAGAATGGTGCAGGGTTTGATAAAGACGCAGGTTAAGCCGGAATATCTTGTAACAAGCATTATCAGCGTAACGCCGCCCGACCTCAGGCCTCTTCTGCCTCTCGACGGCGGCAGGTTTGTGGCCTCGGACTTGAATGACCTTTACCAGAGGGTAATAAACAGGAATAACCGCCTGAAGAAGCTGATTCAGCTGCAGGCTCCGGATATAATCGTAAGGAATGAAAAGAGGATGCTCCAGGAATCCGTTGATGCCCTTATGGATAACGGCAAACACGGGAATCCGGTTTTAGGCAAGGGAAGGCGCCCCCTGAAATCCCTCGCAGACGCATTGCGCGGCAAGCAGGGAAGGTTCAGGCAGAACCTGCTGGGCAAGAGGGTTGATTATTCAGGCAGGGCTGTAATTGTCGTAGGTCCCGAATTGAAGCTTAATGAATGCGGAATCCCGAAGGAAATGGCGCTGGAGTTATTCGGGCCGTTTGTGTTGAGGGAATTAAGGAAGAGGGAATATTTCCATACGCTCGGAAGCGCGAAGAGGGCCATAAGGGAAAACAAATCCGAGGTTTGGGAAGTGCTGGAAAGGGTTAGCAGGAACCATCCCGTTATGCTGAACCGCCAGCCGACTCTCCACAGGCTGAGCATACAGGCGTTTGAGCCCCGCCTCATCGAGGGCAACGTGCTCAAAATACATCCTCTCGTCTGTCCCGCTTTCAATGCAGACTTTGACGGGGATACGATGAGCGTGCATCTGCCCCTTACTCCGGAGGCATGCCTTGAAGCGGAGATGCTCATAAAATCCACCACCCATATTCTTTCGCCCGCAAGCGGAAAGCCGATAGTTTCTCCGACGAGGGACATCATAATGGGATGCGCATATCTGACGTTCAAGAGCGACGAGAAAGAGTATGAGCGGCCTCTTGCAGATTTCAATGAGGCGATATACCTCTGCGAACTCAATTATCTTGAACTCCACAGGCCCGTTAAGGTCAGGAACGAGAAAGGGGAAATGCTTACCACTACGGCCGGCAGGATAATTTTCAACGAGATTATACCCGAGGGCATACCGTTCAAAAACGAAACTTTTGAAAGCGCCGGCGTTGAAAAGCTGACAGAGGAAATCCTCAAGAAATGCGGTTATGAAGCAACCGTGAAGTTCCTTGACGAAGTTAAGAACCTCGGTTTCTACTTTGCCACCATAGGAGGCATAACGATAGGAATAGACGACCTTAAAATTCCTGCCGCGAGAGACAATATTGTCGCCGAAGCAAACGTTGCGGCCGATAAGATACGGAGAAATTACCAGTCCGGCGTTATTTCAGAGGGCGAAAGATATAACAAGCTTGTCGACATATGGACGTCGGTAACCAATGAAGTTCAAAAGTCGGTAATGAATACGCTTAGAGAAGATACTTCAATAGAGCCGTTCAGGATAAACCCCATACATCTTATGGTGAGTTCCGGGGCCAGAGGCAATAAGTCGCAGGCAAACCAGCTTATGGGCATGAGGGGACTGATGATAAGGCCCAAGAAGGTCACGGGAGAGATAGGAGAAATAATAGAAACCCCGGTTAAAAAGAATTTCAAAGAGGGGTTGTCCCTGCTTGAATATTTTATATCAATACACGGCGGAAGAAAGGGGCTTGTAGATACTGCCTTGAAAACTTCCGATGCGGGGTATCTCAGCAGAAGGCTGGTCGACGTGGCGCATTCGGTCATAATCAAGGAAGAGGACTGCGGGACGCTTGAAGGGATACTCATAAGCCCTCTTTCGCTGGGCGACGAAGAAATTCTGCCTCTCAAGAACAGAATTGTGGGCAGGGTGGCTCTTGACAATATAGTAGATATTGTTACAGACAGCATAATAGTGCGCTCCGGTGAGATTATAGACGAAGAGAAAGCGCAGCACATAGTTGATACAGGCATAAATAAAATCAGGATAAGGTCAGTCCTTACCTGCCGCGCCGAGAAGGGCGTGTGTGCGAAATGTTACGGCTGGGACATTTCAAGGAAGAAGCTTGTCAACATAGGAGAAGCGGTGGGGGTTATCGCCGCCCAGTCCATAGGAGAACCTGGAACGCAGCTGACTTTGAGGACTTTCCATACCGGCGGCGCCGCTTCAAGAGGGGCCGGCTCTTCTTCATACAAGGCGCAGAAGGATTGTACCGTCAGATACCTTGAAAACCTGAAAACGGTCAAAAACCGGAAGGGCAGAGACGTAGTCATCCAGAGGGAAGGAAAAATAGGGCTTTATGACGACAGGGACAGGGAAATAGACACTTATAACCTCAGGGTCGGCTCTGAAATACTGGTAAAAGACGGACAGAAAGTGCCGGCGGGCAAGATTATCGCCGCCTGGGATCCGTATTCAATTCCGGTTATATCCGACTGCGAGGGTAGTGTCAGCTACAGGGATATAGCTATAGGCAAGACGGCTAAGGAGGAAATTGACGCCACTACGGGCATAAGAAGAAAGGTTGTCATCAAGCATAAGGAGGAGATGGACCCGCAGATTGTAATCCTTGATGACAAGAAACACATAATGGGAGTATACCACATACCCGAGGATGCCCATATCATGGCGGATAACGGCGACAAGGTTTTCCCCGGCGATATTCTTGCAAAGATATTCAGAACGGAAAGAAGGGTGCAGGATATTACGGGCGGACTGCCGAGGGTTTCCGAGCTTTTTGAAGCCCGCAACCCGAAGAATCCCGCTATCCTGAGTGAAATAGAAGGCCGTGTTGAGGTTATTTCAGCGGCCAAGGGGACAAGAAAGGTTGCCGTGTTCAACGAGGATACGAATACCAGGAAGGAATACGATATTTCCGCGGGGAAGCATCTCCTGGTAGGCACGGGCGATACAGTAAAATCCGGCGAAAGAATCACGGACGGCCACATCGTTTTGAAGGACATACTGAAGATTGAGGGAGAAAAGAGGGTCCAGGAGTATCTGCTTAACGAGATACAGAGCGTTTACAGGGTTGAAGGCGTTACGATAAACGACAAGCACATAGAGATTATCATAAGGCAGATGCTTTCAAAGGTGAAGGTTGAAAATCCCGGAGATACCTACCTTCTTGAAGGCGAGGAGATAGACAGGGTGAAGATACAGAAGATAAACGAAGAGCTGTCCAAAGGCAAGAAATCCGCAACCTTCAGGCCGCAGGTTCTCGGAATAACCCGGGTTGCCCTGGGCAGCGAAAGCTTCATCTCGGCGGCATCTTTCCAGGAAACGACCAAGGTTCTTACAGCGGCCGCTCTGCTGGGTGCCGAGGATTATCTTGAAGGGCTTAAGGAAAACGTAATTTTGGGCAGGCTGATTCCTTCGGGTACGGGGATGTTTACCGAAGCATGTGCGGAGAATGCTTTGCCCGCCGCTGAAAAACAGCAGGAAGAGGCGGCTGTGCAAAAGTAAAACTACAGGGGGTTGACAATGCCGACTTACAGACAGCTTATAAGAAAAAAGAGAAAACATAAAATAAAGAAATCCAAATCCACTGCGCTTGGGAAAAATCCGCAGAGGCGGGGGGTTTGTCTGTATGTCAAGACGGCCACTCCCAAGAAGCCCAATTCAGCATTGAGGAAGATAGCCAAGGTAAGATTGACCAACGGCAAGGAAGTGATAGCTTATATACCGGGCATCGGGCATAACCTCCAGGAGCATTCAATCGTACTCGTGAGGGGAGGCAGGGTAAGGGATTTGCCCGGAGTAAAATACCATATTCTCAGGGGTACTCTTGATACCGGCGGAGTTGAAGGCAGAAGACAGTCAAGGTCAAAGTACGGAGCAAAAAGGCCGTCGGAAAAAACGGAGAAGAAAGCGGAGGGTTGAGAAATGCCGAGACGAAAAAAAACGAGGAGAAAAGAAGTTAACGCAGATGTCAGGTACAAGGACAACGAAGTTGCCACGTTTATCAGCCTGCTGATGTGGGACGGCAAGAAAAACCTGGCTTGCAGGATGTTTTACGAATCCCTGGATATTATAGGCAAAAAAACAAATGAGGAACCGCTTGCCGTTTTCAAGAAGGCGTTGAATAACGTTAAGCCCAGGGTTGAGGTTCGCGCAAGAAGGGTGGGCGGCGCCACGTATCAGATTCCCGTTGAAGTTCCTTCCAAGAGGAGTTTGGCGCTTGCAGTAAGATGGATGATAAAATCCGCCAGAGCGAGAAAGGGCAAAGATATGGCTGAAAGGCTGGTAGATGAATTCCTTGAATCAGCCAAGGGAGAAGGCCCGAGCGTGAAAAAGAGAGAAGATACCCATAAAATGGCGGAGTCCAATCGCGCCTTTGCACATTACAGGTGGTAAAACCCTTTTTATCTTCCTCGAACCGAGCCAGCCTCATTTGTCAAATAAATACAGCGCATTACCGTTTTGACCGTGTGGACATATGGACGAAAACATAAAAAAGATACGCAATATAGGGATAATAGCGCATATTGATGCAGGGAAGACGACTACTACCGAAAGGCTTCTTTTTTATACGGGCAAAACTTACAAGATAGGCGAAGTTGATGAGGGAACGGCAGTGATGGACTGGATGGACCAGGAAAGGGAGAGGGGCATAACCATTCTCTCTGCGGCAACTACGTTTTACTGGAAAGAACATAAAATAAACATCATTGATACTCCGGGACATGTGGATTTTACAGTTGAAGTTGAACGCTCTCTCAGGGTCCTTGACGGAGCGATAGGAATTTTTTGCGGCGTCGGGGGGGTACAGCCCCAGTCCGAGACGGTATGGCGTCAGAGCGGCAGGTATAATATACCGAGAATAATATACGTTAATAAACTGGACAGGACGGGGGCAGATTTTTTCAAAGTTGTCAAAGACATAGAAGAAAAACTTCTCGCAGAGGCGGTTGTCCTTGAACTGCCCTTTTTTTCAGGAGATGAATTCAAAGGCGTTATTGACATTGTTGAGGAAAAAGCCTTTTTATATTCTTCAGAAAATGAAACTGAAGCCGAGGAGAAGGATATTCCCGCCGATATGAAGGAAACGGTTGAAAAGTACCGCAGTATTTTGATGGAAAAGGCCGCCGATACCGATGAAACGGTTATGAAAAAATATCTGGACGGCGAAAGAATAACGCCGGGCGAACTGAAGCGGGCGGTGAGAAAAGGTACGGTTAACTGCAGATTCTTTCCCGTTTTCTGCGGAGCATCCCTCAAGAACAAGGGAACGCTGCTGTTATTGAATGCCGTAGTGGATTATCTCCCTTCTCCGGCGGATATGGGCGCAACGCCCGGAATAAACCCGCTGAGCAGGGAAAAGGCGGCGATGGTTCCGGGCGACAGGGAAAATCTGTCAATGTACGGTTTCAAGCTGCACAACGACCCGCACATGGGAAAACTGCTTTATACAAGGGTTTACTCAGGCAAGGTAAAAAAGGGGCAGAGCATATACAACTGGACAAGAAACTGCGCCGAGAAGGTGATGAAAATTCTTGAGGTTCACGCAAACAAGTATTATGAAAAAGAAGAGGCGGGGACCGGAGACATTGTTGCCCTTGCAGGCCTCAGGAAAAGCTATACAGGCGATACGCTTTCGGAGAAAAAACATCCGATTCTTTTTGAACAGCTGAAATTTCCCGAGCCGGTGATTTATGTTTCCGCCGAACCCAAGGTGAAATCGGACCATGAGAAAATTTATGAAGGCCTTTCAAAAATTGCCGAAGAGGACCCGACCATAAAAATCAAGGTGGACACGGAGACGGGGCAGACGATAATTATGGGGATGGGGGAACTCCACATAGAAATTGTCGCGGAACGCCTCAAAAGAGAACATAGATTAAATATGAGGCTTGGCAAACCGGAGGTTGCATACAGGGAAACCATAACACAGACTGCCGCGGGCGAAGGCAAGTTTATCAAGCATGCGGGAACTAAAGGGCATTATGGCCATGTAGTTTTAAAAATGGAGCCTTTGCCGAGAGGTGAAAAATTCATTTTTGAAAACACGGTTGGAGAAGACAAGATACAGCGGCAGTTCATTCCCGCGATAGAAGAAGGCGTCAGGGAAGCTATGGAAGCGGGCCCTCTCCTGGGAGTTCCGGTTATGGACGTTAAGGTTACCCTGAAAGACGGTTCTTCGCATCCAGTTGATTCAAACGAGATTGCCTATAAGATAGCGGCATCAATGGCATTCATAGACGCAAACAGGAAGGCGTCTCCGGTTCTGCTTGAGCCGATTATGAAGATAGAGCTTTCTCTGCCCGAAGAATTCATGGGAGAGGCTTTAACGGATTTTAACCTCAGAAACGGCAGGATAGAACAGGTGCAGACAAAGGAAGGCTTTAAGATTATAGACGGATATGTCCCCCTGCGAACGGTTTTCGGATATGCCACCGCACTGAGGTCATTGACACAGGGACGGGGAAGTTATATAATAGAACCTTCTTATTATGAAATTGTCCCCGAAGAAGAAGTGAAGAGAATCAGGGGCATCTGAGAATAAAAAGACCGGGGTTAGGGACTCGTGACCCGGGGTTCGTGTGAGGATAGATTTTAAAAGCGATAAAACGAAACCCCTCACTTGAGAAACTTAGCAGGTGAGAATTTCCCGGAAAAGCCCGGGGCAAGCGGGGTAAAGGAGA
>JAFGKM010000079.1 GCA_016928555.1 Candidatus Omnitrophota bacterium
CACTGAGGGCGAGTCGGTGAGCCCGTTGACCGAAGCCCCCCAGGGCAAGAAAAAGGAGGGGGTGAATATTCAGCGGCAATCTCAACCTTATCTTGAGATTGCTTCGTCATTTGAAGCATTCCCCGCAATGGCAAGCGAAGAAATCCCGCTCCTCGCAACGACAATCGCTGTGGGGTCTATGATTTTGCTTCCATTAAACAAGGTTCTTCCACCAGCAAATCCTTTATCTCTTCAACATCCGCGGCTATGCGGAGTTTCAGCTTTTTCTTGTCCCTGAACTTAATCTGCTCCCTGAGCTTCTTAAACAAAAAAACCTTCACCTCTTCGCCGTATATTTCCCCGCCGCTGAAGTTAATCATGAATACCTCAAATTTTTCCGTTTTATCCCTGAAGGACGGAGGAACGCCGGCAACTATCGCCGCCTTGTAGATTTTATCTTTGTACACCGCCCATCCCGCATAGACTCCCTCTCCCGCCCTGACATTGTTTTCGAGCGAAAGGTTGGCGGTGGGAAACCCGATTGTACTCCCTGTATTGCTTCCGCTGATAACCTTCCCCGTTACGGAAAAAGTCCTGCCGAGGAAATCATTTGCCTTTGCAATCTCTCCTTTTTTTATCAACGTTCTTATTTTTGAAGAATTGACAATTTCCCCTCCTGATGTACGGGGAGGAACTATTACAAGATTAAATTTTTTATCCTTCTGCTTTTTCTGCAGAAATTTTACGTCTCCCTTTCTACCTGCCCCGAAACGGAAGTTGTAGCCCACCACGAGAGTTTTGAGCCCGGCGGAGACCATTGTATCCAGAAACGCTCGGTGGGACAAACCGTAAATCTCGTCAATATCGCACCAGAAACATATTCGTATCCCCGCCTTTTCCAGCAAAGCAAGTTTTTCCTCCCAGCCGCAAAGCATAAACTCCGCGCGGAATTTTCTGAAGGTAAAAACCGCCGGTATTCCCCCGGTTCTTTCTGCCTCCGAAGAAATCATACCGAGGATTTCCCTGTGCCCGAGATGGACGCCGTCAAACTTTCCTATTCCGGCAGAAAATTCCCCCCTGAATGTCGCTATATCCCTAAAATGTATCTTCTCCATAACCTTTCCTTTTTTCCTTCTCCCTTGAGGGGAGAAGGTTAGGATGAGGGTGATCGCATCAAGATGAGAAAATTACTTTCTCACATGTCAATTTGTAGTAAATCCGATATCAGTATGGGAACTTCTCGGTTATTCGTACATCCGACAGCTCTTTTATCACATCCGCTATCCTGTCAGTAGTCCCTTCAACAATCTTCCTGCCTTTTTCCGGAGTCGCCTTTTTCGGATCCCCGTGCCCGGCGTTCTTTGTAAGAAGATGCCACGGCCTCGATGCCCATATATACTTTTTTTTCAGCCCTTCAAGCACAGGCTCCTTCACTTTTCCGTCATCCGCCCATTCAAGATGAACAAGTTCCGGGTACATATGCATAAACCATGACGTCTCCGCCTCATTCCCGTGTTCTCCGGCTTTATCGTCGCAAACTTCGTCCATTATGTCCTTACCCAGCTCCCACCAGTTCATGAGAAATATGCGGACATCCTTCTTTCCGTATAATTCCCTTATCATAAATTTAAATTCGTTGCCGCCGTGGCCGTTGAGTATAATAAGTTTATATACCTTGTGTTTTTCAAGCGACTCCACAATATCTCTTAACATCTTAAAATTTGTGGCAGGCGAAAAATTCATCGTCATGGGAAATCCCATGGTGTTGGAGTTGACCCCGACCGGCATCGCCGGCAGGACGACAACCTTCGCTCCTTTTTTCTTCGCCTTCTCCGCGCTTATTTGGGCAATCTTCTCCGCCGTGAGAGCATCGCACCCGTAAGGAAGGTGCATATTATGCGGCTCGCAGGAGCCCCACGGCAAAACGGCAACCTCAAAAGGTCTTTCATCCCTTATTTCCTTAAGCGTCATCTCAACCAGTTTTACCTTCATCTGTTTCCCTCCTTCTGCCGTTTTTTATCATCCCGATTCTTTCTATCGGAACCCATACCGCGATTGTCATTGCGAGCCGCAGTTTGGCGCGGCAATCTCTACATTGCCCTCTCCAGAATTTTCTTTAACTCGCTTCTTTCCATTTTCATCTTCATGTTCTTCATGGACCTCTTCGTTCCTACAACCGACAAATCCGTAAGCTCATCTATTTCTTCACGGATAACGCCCACTCCGCCGAGGGTTGACGGCAAACCCATGCCTGCAACAAAACCCTTAAGCTTCCCCGTATCTCCCCATATCTCTTCCAGTTCCGACATCTCCGCCGCATATCCGTTTTCCTTCAGGTACTCAAACACATAGGGAAGCATTACCGCATTGGCGGTACCGTGGTGAACGTTATGTTTTATCGTGAGAGAATACCCCATGCCGTGGACTATTATAGTCCCTGTTTTGTTTAAAGCAAGACCGGCGATAAGAGAGCCGAGAAATATTTTCTCCTTAATTTCTATATTCTCCGGTTCTCTGTATGCTTGCGGCAGATATTCCCACAACAGTTTAATGCTCTCCCTCGCAAACATCTTTGAGAGGGCGTCAGCCCTTGCCGACAAAAAACTTTCCGCACCGTGCGAGAAAGCATCCATCCCTGTCGCCAAAATAAGTTTCTGGGGAAGTGTCTTCAAAACATTTGAATCCAGTATTGAAACCTTCGGTATAATCTTTTCACTGCTTAAGGTTTTCTTTGTCTTCTCCAGCCTGTCAACTATCACAGCAAACCTTGTCACTTCGCTTCCGGTGCCACAGGTGGTAGGTACGGTAAATACAGGCAGAGGCTCTTTTGCATACTCCATCTCGCCGAAATAGCCCCTCACCGAACCGCCGTTGACTGAAACCACCGCTATTGCCTTGCCGGCATCCATGGCGCTACCGCCGCCTACAGCAAGGATACAGTCACAGCCTTCTTTTGCGCACAACCTCGCACCTCTGTCAACGTCATCAGTATCAGGTTCGGGGTTTACGCCGGAATAAGAGATATGCTCAACCCCGTTTTCAGAGAGTGTTTTTGATATGCGGCCATAAAGGCCTGACTTGAAAATAAAAGTTTTGCCGCTGACGATGAGGATTTTCTTGCCGTAATTCTTAACCTCGGGGATATACTTTTCAAGCCCTCCCCTTTCAAAATAAACCTTGGCCCCCATTCCGAAGTAAATATGCTCCATCTTAATCTCCTTGCTTACCATAGTACTATTTTACTATTTATTCAGGAGGAAATACAGGGCGAGGCAGAATATGGTGCCCATGACGGGAGTAAACAGCCAGCCGGAAAATATCTTCAGAACCGCTTTTTTATTTACCGTTTTCACTCCCTTGAACAGTCCTATGCCCAGGACGGCTCCAACTATCGCCTGCGAGGAAGAGACCGGAACGCCTATGTGCGCATATATGTGAAGTATTACGGAATGGGCCATGACGGCTATAAATGCAGAGAAAGCGTCTACCGGTATAATCTTCCTGCCTACGGTAAACATTATTCCCCTTCCGCATGTCAGAGCTCCCAGCGCAATGCTTGCCCCGCCAAGCAGGAGCGCCTGATTGATATCCATTACGCCGGACTGGTAAAAAACCCCCGTTACGTTTGCAACGTTGTTTGCGCCCAGGGAATACGCCCCGTAAATACCCGCGAGCATAAGCAGGTTTCTCATCAGCTTATCGTAGGTCATGAAATGGAGGGCCTTCTTTCTTAGAATCATTGATAAAATCGCATACAGGATAACGGCAATGAGTGCAGCTCCCAAAGGCGTGGTAATCCAGCACACGACTACTTTTATCAATCCTCCCGTTTCTATCCTGCGGTTAATGATGCCTATGCCCATTATGGCGCCCACAACCGCCTGCGAGGAAGAAACGGGAAGCTTCAGAAAGCTCATGAGCGTTACTGTCATCGCCGCGGCCGCCGTTATTATGAAAGCCGTGGCCTGCGTTTGAGCGGTCAGTCCGGAAAGAGTGAGCACTCCGGAGCCGCCTCCCAGCACTGCGCCGGCAAGAACGAATACGGCGGTTAAGACAGCCGCAATCCTGTATTTAACCATATATGCGGATACGGCCGTGCCGAATACATTGGCGGCATCGTTTGAGCCGAGCGCCCATCCCATATAAAGCGGTCCCAGAAGAAATCTCATATCCATTTTTATACCATTCGTTTCGCAGCGACTATGTTCAATCTATCAGTCACTTCCTCGGACATATCCGAGATATTCCCTATTTCAATAACCAAATCCTTGAGAAGAATCTTCTGCCCTATCTCATAGTTTGAAGAAAAAACTTTGCGTATCAGGTCCCTTTCCATCCTGTCGGAAGAACTTTCTCTTTTGTCAACCTCTTTCACCTTTTCTATTACGCCTTCCAGGCTGTGGAAAAGTATCCTGAACCCTTCAATCGCTCCTTCAAAAGCCGCGATATTGTTGTTAATCAGCTTGAGCAAATCCTCTTTCAATTCTCCGGGAATATTCAGGGACTCGGTTTCAATCTGGTACAATACGGACTGCGCCTTGTTTAGCACGTCATCCGTCGCCTCAATAAGCCCCAGAATATCGCCTCTGGACTCGGGGATGAGGGATTTCTGGTACATCTCCAGTTCTATCTCCCTGCGCAGGTCGTCGGCCATCGACTCGGAAAGATGAGTGGTTTCTATCATTTCCTTGAACTCCCTTGACAGCCCGCCGTCAAAGTATTTTTCCAGAGTCTTCCTGAACATCTCAATGGTTTCACGTATCTTATCCAGGTACTTTTCTGTTTTCTCATACACCGCATTCTTTTTCCCGAAAAAAAAGTCCATTTCACACCTCCGTAATTTTGATATGCTCTAAAATCAATATCTTTTAACAACAGCCCAGTATTCATCAGCAATATTGGATAGACCCAGCAGTTTTAGGGTTGCCGTTACATCATCAGGCGAAAAACAGGGATTATCAGGGTCGTCAGACGCAAAAATATACCATAATTTCACGTTCCCGGGCAAGTTTGAAAGCAGGCGTGAAACATATCTTTCATATGACGGATACTCTTCATATCCCTTAACGTTGAGCCCCGGGGTAATCACCAGATTTTTACCGATAACCTCCGCTATTTTTTCAATCCTGCTGAAGGGATATGACTGGTCTATTCCCAGAAGTACGCTTATATCCTTCACTTCATTCAGGTTATGCTCAAACTGCCCGCAGCAGTGCATGAAAACACCTCCCGTCTTCCGTGATATCTCCTGAACGTAAGGAAGTTCAAACTCCCTGTACAATTTCGGGGAAAGAAGCGGCAGGGAATCCTGCGTAAGCGTAATCCCCCTGCCTTCGGGAAGCCATATATGCGGCCATGTTACGGGAACGAAAGCATCTCCGAATTCTTTCCGGTAAATTTCAAGAACCGTGAGAATAATATCCGTGCATAAACGCAGAAGTTTGTGTACAAGCTCCGGCTCCGTATACATGCCGACGAAGAAATCCTCCTGCTTTACCGCAAGGATTGCATTGCCCGCAGGACCCTGCATGTCAGGCGGCGCGATATATCCGAAGCCTCCGGTAAGGTCGCGCCACCTTCTGCATCTGTCAAACTCTTCTTTGACCAGACCGCTCATCGCATCAGGAAGTTCAAGATTGCGGATGTCTTCCAGCGAATCAAAAGCCGGCTTAATCCATATATTCTGTCCGCTGCTTTCCCTTATCACTTCGCCGCCGAAAACCGAGGCAAGGCTCACAGTCCCCATGTCAGGCCAGAATATCGGCATTGTATCGCCGGGCAGCTCCATCATCTTTTCAAAGTACAGGGACGCCCGCTTAACCTGCAGTCCAAAATCGTCAAAAATCTGGCGGGGAGTTGACCCGTAAGGGATAAAAGAAAGAGGAGGCCTTCCGATATCCTTCCCGTCCCAGAAGTCCCGCAGGCGCTGTTTTCTCTCCCGTATTCTGCCGTTATACTTTTTTGAAAGGTCCTTTAACTCCATTAAAATTCTCCGTCTTTGCAAGCAATTTTTTATGCTGAGTTATAATGTTAAACCCTGCAGCGGAAATGTCAAATAAATTGAAAAAAAAGGAGATTTGCAGTATATTTATGTAGAGGTGCAATTTATCGCACGGTTTTTCTGGCATAAATCTGTCCGCCGAAACTTTAGTGCAGGGGATGCCACCGCTACAAATATTGGGAGAAAACAAGGAGTGGAAAAATACAATTTTACCGAAGCAGAAGATAAATGGCAGAAGAAGTGGGAAGAATCGGGCATATATAAAGCGCAGTTTTTAAAAGACAGGAAAAAATTTTATGTCCTTGAGATGTTCCCCTACACCTCGGCCCAGATACATATGGGGCACGTGAGAAATTACACAATCGGGGACGTAATTGCCCGTTTTTTTGCCATGAACGGTTTTAACATCCTCCATCCGATAGGCTACGACGCATTCGGAATGCCTGCGGAGAATGCCGCCATAAAACAAAAGATCCCTCCAAAAGAATGGACATACAAAAACATCGGCACGATAGGAAGGCAGTTGAAGAAACTCGGCATTTCATACTGCTGGGAACGGGAGCTGGCAACCTGCGACCCTGAATATTACAGATGGAACCAGTATTTCTTTCTGCAGTTTTACAAAAAGAAGCTGGTCTACAAAAAGTTGTCGCTTGCCAACTGGTGCCCTTCCTGCAATACTGTCCTTGCTAACGAACAGGTTGTGGACGGCGGGTGCTGGAGATGCTCTTCGGCGGTTGAACAGAAGGAGCTTTCCCAGTGGTTTGTCAGAATCACCGACTATGCGGAAAAACTTCTTGACTTTTCAGGGATAAAGAACTGGCCTGAGCGCGTCATAACGATGCAGAAAAACTGGATAGGAAAAAGTTACGGATGCGAGGTTCATTTCTCCATGCCGGAGTTAAAAAAAGAACTGACCGTTTTCACAACAAGACCGGATACTCTGTTCGGAGCCACGTATGTCGTAATATCTCCGAGACACCCTGTTGTAAAGGAGATTCTTGCAAAGAGCCGTTTAAAAAAGGACATTGAATCTTTCCTCGCAAGGGTAAGGAATCAGAATATCACCGTTGAAACAACGGCAAAAATGGAAAAAGAAGGCATTTATGCGGGAATTGATGCGGTAAACCCGGTTAACAGCGAAAAGATTCCCGTATGGATAGGCAACTACGTCCTTCTGGAATACGGCACAGGAGCAATCATGGCCGTGCCTGCGCATGACCAGCGGGACTTTGAATTTGCGGAAAAATACGGACTGCCCGTAAGGATTGTCATAAAAGACCCGGAATGGGAAACCGTGCCGGAAAAGCTTCAACAGGCATATGAATCAGAGGGCGCAATGATAAACTCCGGCACGTTCGACGGGATGGGCAGTGCGGAATGCATAGTCGCAATAAGCAAATCTCTTGAGAAACAGGGTAAGGGGAAACAGACCGTAAACTACAGCCTGAGGGACTGGTGCATATCAAGGCAGAGATACTGGGGAACACCTATCCCCATTATATACTGTAAAAAATGCGGAGCTGTTTCCGTTCCTGAAAAAGACCTGCCCGTAATACTGCCGGAAGACATTGAGATTACCGGCAAAGGTGAATCGCCGCTTAAAAATTCCAACCGGTTCCTGCACTGCAAATGCCCCGAATGCGGAGGAGACGCGGAAAGGGAGACAGATACAATGGATACCTTCATGGACTCTTCATGGTATTTCCTCAGATACGCTTCGGGAGACACAAAAGATAAGCCTTTCAGCAAGGACGAGGTAAATTACTGGATGCCGGTTGACCAATACATCGGCGGAATAGAACATGCGATACTTCACCTGCTCTACAGCAGGTTTTTCGTGAAAGTTCTAAACGACATGAACTATCTTAATTTTAACGAACCTTTTGAAAACCTGCTTTGCCAGGGCATGGTTATAAAAGACGGCGCAAAGATGTCCAAATCAAAAGGCAATGTCGTGGACCCTGAAAAAGTGATACAGAAATACGGGGTGGACACGCTCCGCCTTTTCATACTCTTCGCCGCACCTCCGGAAATGGACTTGGAATGGGCGGAAACGGGAATTGAAGGCGCATGGAGGTTCATAAACAGGGTTTGGGCGATGGACAGCAATATACGGAATTACACTGATACCGACAAAAACAACGGAGACGTTTCAGTTGAAAAACTGATAAACAGAACAATCAGAGGCATTACCGAAGATATCCGTAAAGAATTTCATTTCAATACGGCGATTGCTAAGATGATGGAATTTACAAACGGCCTTCACCGGATTATAGAGGAACAAGCATCTTCGAAAGAAAAACTGGTTGATGCATGGAAGAAATTCATCAAATTGATGGCGCCTTTTATCCCACATACATGCGAGGAAATGTGGGAGATTCACGGCAATAGACAATCAGTATTCAATGAATCATGGCCGGCCGTGGAAGAGAAATACCTAAAGGATGAAGAATCCTCCGTGGCAGTGCAGATAAACGGCAAAGTGAGGGGCAGGATAAACATCGTTTCCGGTTCATCCGAAGCGATGGTTATGGAAAACGCCATGAAAAACCCCGATATTTTCAAATGGCTTGAGGGAAAAACCGTAGTGAAGAGAATTTACGTCGCGGGAAAAATCCTTAATTTGGTTGTAAAATAAATAATGGGAAAACCCAATATTCTTGTCATTATGGCAGACCAGCACAGCCCTCATGTTTTGGGATGCGCAGGAGATAAAATAGTATCTACTCCCAATATAGACAGGCTTGCCGGAGAGGGCGTCCGTTTTTCACACGCATACTGCGGAGGTCCCATTTGCGTCCCTTCCCGCATGTCCTTTCTTACAAGCCGGCACTGTTCCGACATTAAAGCGGTAACCAACAGAGGGGTTCTTGCTTCCGATACACCGACTTTCGCCCACAGCCTTGGAGCATCAGGTTATAATACGGTCCTTTGCGGACGCATGCATCTCTCACGCGACAATCCCCAGCACGGCTTTGAGGAAAAACTTGTAGGAGACGTATCTTTACAGTGGTCATCAAAAGCCGAAGGCTGCGTATTTGGGAATATACCCGACAGATTGGACAGCCAGAGCCGCATTGCCGTTGAAATATCAGGAAGGGGGAAAACCGCATATCAGGCTTTTGACAGGGCGGTAGCCGATGCCGCCGTTGAATTTCTGGGAAGCCGTTACAAGAACGAAAAGCCTTTCTGTCTTGTTGTGGGATTTATACTGCCGCACAATCCGCTCATATGCCCCAAAGAACTTTTCGACAAATATTACAAAGAAATGAATGTTCCGAGAATGTCTGAAGAAGAAAAAAAGCATCTTCATCCTGCAATGCGAAAATGGCGGGAGGCTCATGGTGTGGACGACATCCCCGACAGCCAGGCGAAAAGTGCGCTTGCGGCTTATTACGGCCTTGTAGAAATGCTGGACGGATATGTCGGAGAGATAATGGAATCTCTTGAAAAAAACGGTTTGCGCGGTAAAACAGCAGTTTTTTACACTTCAGACCACGGAGAGATGGCGGGAGAACATGAAATGTGGTGGAAAAGCAATTTTTACGAAGGCAGTGCAGGAGTTCCCCTTGTCGCCTCTTTCCCGGGCATTTTCCCTGAAGGGATGCTGTACGACCTCCCTGTCAGCCTGCTGGATATCGCCCCCACCCTTATTGAGATTGCAGACGCCGTTCCCATGCCCCGTATATCCGGAACCAGTCTAATGCCCTGTATAAAGAGAGAGCCCGGCAATAAAAATGACACACCTGTATTTTCGGAATTTTTTGATGAAAGCATTAAAACCCCCGTCCGGATGGTTGTTCGCTGGCCATGGAAACTGATTTATTACCACGATTTTGCTTATCCTCAACTTTTTAATCTCAAGAAGGACCCGGGAGAAATATTTGACTGTGGAAACAGCCCTGCTTTCTCGGATATTAAAAACGAGCTTGTATCTCTCGTCAAAAAGGATTGGGACCCTGAAGAAATTAACGGCTTCATGGAAGAGGAAGAGGAAAACCATAAAATTATTTCTGAATGGATGCGTGCAGTAAAACCGCCTGATGTTGAATGCTGGAAACCGCCTCCGCACAGCAATGTTTTCCCGGAATGATGCCGACTCAATAAACAATGTTTCAGCGCTTCATCAGATAAGCCGGAGCAAATAAAAAAAGGGGGGATTTTTCATCCCCCCTGCGGTAATTTAAACCTTTATGTTTTTTTACTGAGCCGGCTTATCTTCTTTTTTCTCTTCCTTCTTTTCCTTCTGTTCTTCCATCTTGTCCTTTAGGTCGCTTATCCCTGCCGCTATCGCTATTATGCCGCCGACAAGCAGTAAAAACGGAACTGCCGCCGCAAGAGCCTTAAGAAACAACGGGAACCATTTGGCAAGCCCTATAATACCCAGAATCACCGCCACTATTCCGCCTATTAATGCTCCCATTTATACCCTCCTTTACCCCGAACCGGCGTTTTTTGTCGTTGCGAGCCGGAAAAGATTGCCCCCCCCC
>JAFGKM010000012.1 GCA_016928555.1 Candidatus Omnitrophota bacterium
CCTGAATCCTCCCCCCTCAAGGGGGAGGAAACCCCTTGATATTGCTGCTTCTACTGCAAAATTTTTCATCTGTTTCTTGCCAGTACCTTCGGCCGGTAAAAAAAGAAATTCTATGGTGTGCGGTAATACTTTTACAGTTTACTCCGACGGATATCGCACTGTCAATCTTTAAGGTCAGAATTTCAGGAGGAGTCTGCCGGGGAGGAGGCCTGTAAGCATTCCCTTCTCTACAACCGGCATGCCGTTTACAATGACATAATCAATGCCTTCCGGCCTGCGGTTGGGATTTTGATATGTAGCCCTGTCGGTTACTTTACCGGCGTCAAATATTACTATGTCCGCAAAATTCCCTTTCTTTATTTCTCCGCGTCCCTTGAGTTTCAGTTTCTCCGCAGGGGCTTTGCTGAATTTGTAAACCGCCTCATCAAGAGAAAGGATTTTTCCCTCTCTTACATATCTGCCGAGAATCCTCGGGAACGTTCCCCAGAGGCGGGGATGGGGACGCCTCCCGGGCAGTCCATCGGTACCCACGAACCCTATCTTTTCCTTCATTATTCTTTTAACCGACTCCTCGCTCATGGAAAAGAATACCATAAGAGGACAGCTCTTTTCTTCTGCGATAATGTCAAATAAAGTCTCCAAGGGGTCAACTCCCCTGTCTTCCGCAACCTCAAGAAGCGTCCTGCCCTCATACCTTCTGTTTTTCAAAGTTTTCACCTGATTTACAAGTATCTTATCCGGACCGAGGAAAGAATAAAAACTGCCCTTTGCCGTTATATCTCTACGGGCTTTTCTTCTCTCGCTGATGTCAGAAAGCCGGCTTAACAATTTCGCTTCCCCTCCCTCATGCATCCACCGGGGCAGGATAATTCCTGCGGTTGTTGAGGATGCGGCGTAAGGATACTGGTCGTAGTTGACGTTTATGCCGTTATCTCTCGCCTTATATAACATTTCCAGCATTTCATCAACTTTATCGGGAGGCGCCTTCAGATGCGAAACCTGCACGGATATGCCTGACTTTCTTCCTATTGATAAAACCTCTTTTACCGCGGGAAACAACGTAGGTCCCTCCCCTCTTACATGCGAGGCGTATATCCCGTCAAAACGCTTCAGAACGGAAGAAAGTTCAACAAGTTCCTCTTCCGGAGTAAAAACGCCCGGAGGATATACAAGGCCTGTTGACATACCCCAGCCTCCGGATTCCATTATGCCCGTGAGAATTCTTTTCATCCCTGCAAGTTCATGGGTACTGGCAGGCCTGTCCTCAATGCCCATTACCGCCATCCTTATGTTGCCGTGGCCGGCAAGGGGAACAACGTTTGCCGCGAGGGGCATCTTTGAAAGGACATTGACGTAATCATTCCACAGGAAAGGCTCTTCCGCTCCCTTCAGCTGTCCGAGAATTGTGTTCCTATCCCTCTCAAGCAATCTGTCCTTTTCGTTTTCAGGGGAAGGGGCCGAGGAAAACCCGCAATTTCCGACAACCTCGGTGGTAATACCCTGGGTGATTTTGGCTGTACGGAAGATATTTTTGCCGAGGATAACGCGGTCATTGTGGCTGTGGAAATCTATAAAGCCCGGCGCTACGCACATACCGGACGCATCTATGCATTTTTTGGCGGACTGTTTTATTTTTCCTACGGCAGTTATCTTTTCGCCTTCAATGCCTATGTCAGCCGTGCAGGGAGAGCCGGTTCCGTTTATTATTGTGCCGTTTTTTATAAGAAGGTCGTGCATGTTAAAATCTTTATTCCCTTGGAGACGCAGGCTGAAGACCTGCGGCTACCAGTAGTGCGATGAATCGCACCGCTACAATCATTTCACCCCCGCCTTCTCTTGCGCCTCGTGCTTCGGTCAACGGGCTCACCGATTCGTCCCTCAGTGCTTACGGTGCTCATTATCCTTCGCACCAGTATCCTATCCACTCAAGGAAGATTAGATATTGTCATCAAAACACTGAACGCTCTTTTTAAAATCCCTGCCTTTTTTGACCAGCTCTTCGGCGGAATCCTTTCTCAGTCCTATTATCTTAATTCCCACATCTACCGTATTCTTAAGTATTTTTTCCATATCATTATAATGAGGCTGAGACATATTGATTGCGTACAGTTTTTCAATCTTAGAAGCTTTTTCAATGTAGTGGTCGCCGCGGCCGCAGAAATGAATTCCGCCGCCGTCAAACACAGCAAGTAATTTTTCATCGTAAGGTTTTATGAATTCTTCAAACATTTCAGGAGAAAGATTCATAGCAGAATCATCCCTCAAAAAGATATTGCCTTTATGAAGCATTGCCCATTGAGTTGAATATCCGTCCCGAAAAGGCACGAGTTTCGCCCATTCGTTCAAAAACGCTATGTATGTTTCCGTTATCAAATTGAGAATCCGGTGCACCAAATCTGTTTTGTCGATAAGGGAAATAAAGATGCTGCTTCCGTGCAGAAGTTCGCAAACATCCATGGGGCCCTGGAGGTCGGGATGAAAAATCCTTACATATTTTTTTATTTTCGGGTAATTCCGCATAATATCAACAAACTTTTCCGCGCATTCAAAAACCTTGATTCCCAATCCCTGCCTTATGCTCGGGATGCCTTTCTCAAGCAGGCTCGCTATTTCTTTCTCTCCTCCCCTCAGCGGCATTGTTGTGGGCAGGGTATTCATTTTTTCATCCATTATGAACAACCGGGCTCCGAAAACGGAAGGCAGAATGCCTGTACCGTAATTACAACGTATATCCAGCAATTCCCCGCTGCCCCGGGATATTCTTTCAGAACACATTTTGAATTGTTGCAGCGCCATCAGTTCATAGTCATTGAGCGCTGAGTTTATTGATACTTCAGGCCATTCAACCGCCGGGTGATTTCGCCTTTCCCTGCACGGTATGAATATATCATCTTCCGTTCTGCCTTCCCAGAATGATTTCCAACTGTCGAGTAATTTGTCTTCAACTGGCGGGTCAATCCTGCTTTCAAGGTCTTCAAGGTATTTTTCAATCATGTTACATCTCCCGAATTATCGCTGCAATTCAGACCTTCGGACTATCTCACGGTATGGAAATTCGATGATGAGGGAGGAAAGGAGGTTTACCGTGTAAGGAAGTATCCTTTCGTCAAGAGTGAAATTACCGCTGTGATGCGCCCCGCATTTATCCCCCATTCCTATGAATAAATATGACGACGGAACTTTTTGCGAGAAAAAGGCAAAGTCTTCTCCTCCCATTATAGGATGGTAATCAATCACATTGCCGGCAGGCAGTATGGCAGAGGCAAGACCTTTGAGTTTTTCCGAAAGCTTTGCGTCGTTGAGACATGAGGGCGAATAATTGTTGTACTCAAGTTCCCCTTTACAGCCGAAGCTTTCGCATATCTTCTTTATCTTCAGCCTCATTTCTTCAATTATCTTTTCCCGGATTTTGTTTTCCAGCGTTCTGACGGTTCCCTCAAGTTCAACCGTTTCCGGAATTATGTTGAAGGCGCTGCCCCCGTTAATTTTGCACACGGACAGAACCCCTGCTTTCATAGGGTCAAGGCACCTGCTGGGTATGGTCTGAAGGTTTTCCACAAGGCATGCGGCACATATGACCGGGTCTTTTGCAAGATGGGGGGCCGAGCCGTGCCCGCCTTTACCCTTGATTGTTATGCGGAAGGAATCAGTATTTGCCATAACCGGACCTTTTCCAATCCAAACTTTATAAAGCGGCATATCGGAGAAGAAATGAAATCCTGTAAGATAATCCATGCCTTTGAGAACTCCTTCCTTAATCATTGCAGGAGCTCCTCCGGGCGGCTTCTCCTCGGACGGCTGGAAAATAAATTTCACGTTTACATTAAGATGCTTTTCAAGTTTTTTCAAAACTGCCGCCGTTCCAAGCAATACGGCCGTATGTCCGTCATGCCCGCAGGCATGCATAATCCCTTTATTCACGGAGGCAAAGGGAAGCCCTGTCTTTTCCTCAACCGGAAGGGCATCCATATCCGCCCTTAAACCTATCGTTATGCCGGCTTTTCTGTCTATCCCCGCAACCACTCCGGTTTTTGCTTTCAATTTAAAAGGAATTTCATATTTCTTCAGAACACTCCTGATTTTTTCAGATGTTTTGTATTCCTCAAACCCGAGTTCAGGGTATTTATGGAAATGCCTTCTCCATGCAATAACGTCATCCTTTACTTTCGCCGTTTCCTGTTTTATTTTTTCCAATAACTCAGATTTTTCCATTTTAGTGTGGATTTGCCCCCTCTTGTTTTATTTTACGCTTTCTGTTCCGCCCATGTAATTCCTCAGCACTTCGGGGATGAGCAGTGAACCGTCCGCCTGCTGGAAATTTTCCATAATCGCGGTTATCGTCCTGGGAAGGGCTATCCCCGAACCGTTAAGGGTGTGCACATAATCGGACCTGCCCGCCTTTGTGTTTCTGTAGCGTATCTTTCCGCGCCTCGCCTGGAACTCTTCAAAATTTGAGCAGGAAGAAACCTCAAGCCATTTTTTTATGCCCGGTGACCAGACCTCTATGTCGTAGCACTTGCTTGCCGAGAAACTTAGTTCGCCGGTGCAAAGCTTCAGGATGCGGTAAGGCAGTTTAAGCATCTGCAAAATCTTTTCGGCTTCTTCCACGAGCGTTTCAAGTTCGTCGTAGGAGGTTTCAGGCCGCACAAATTTCACAAGTTCCACCTTGTCGAACTGATGAAGCCTTATGAGCCCTCTTGTATCTTTGCCGTATGCGCCGGCTTCTCTCCTGAAACAAGGCGTGTACGCAACGTAATATACCGGCAGTTTTTCCTCCGGTATAACCTCGTCCCTGTGAAGGTTCGTCACAGGCACTTCAGCCGTTGGTATAAGGAAAAGGTCGTCTTCTTCAAGGCGGTACATATCCTTTTCAAGTTTAGGCAATTGGCCCGTGGTAAACATACTGTCCCTGTTTACAAGCGCAGGCACCCAGACCTCTGTGAAACCGCTCTTCCCGTGTACGTCTATCATGAAGTTTATCAGCGCCCTCACGAGAGCGGCTCCGTAACCTCTGAAGACAGGGAAGAAACTGCCGGAGATTTTTGAACCCCTCTGGAAATCCAGCATGCCGAGCTTTTCACCGATATCCCAGTGGGGGAGAACTTCAAACTTTCTTTCCTCCGCAGCGCCCCAGCTTTTAACCACCACGTTGTCTTCCGCTCCCTTTCCTTCTGGTACCGAAGAATGGGGGATATTGGGTATTGAGTTTATTATCCCGTCAAATTTCTTCTCTATTTCCTTCAGCTCTTCTTCGCTCGTTCTTATGTCCTCGGAATATTTCTTCGCTTCCCTCACCATATCGGCGAATGCCGCTGAAGAATCATCCTTCCTGTCGGCTATTTTATTGCTTATGTCTTTTTGCCACCGCCTGCGCTCTTGCACAAAAGCTATTATCCTTCTTCTTTTGCCGTCAAGCCGCTCAAACTCCTGCCAGTCTACCCTGTCGCCCTTAAGCTCCGAAACCTTTTTGAGAAGTTCTATGTTTTCTCTGACGAATTTAGCCGGATACATTATTATTCCTCTGTTTTGCGAGAGCAGACGTTTTGCCCCTCTCCAAATCCCCTTTCAATTCCCCCTTTAATAAAGGGGTATACAGGGGGATTTATTTATTTATCCTGTAGATATACTCGCCTTCTTTTACGTATCCGTGGTTTTCCCTGAGCATCTTTTCAGTGTAATAGGGGTCTTCCTCCATGGTACGGATTTTTTCGCGCAGCGCTTCGTTCTCTTCCTGCAGTTTTATTATCTCGGTATTGTAATACTGCAGTTTGCGGTAATAAGTAACAAGGTTTTTTATTCTCGGTATGCTGATTAACACAAAGAAGACGCAGATGGAGATTACTATGACTTTTTTCCTGTCTCTTCTCCTCATTTGTTGCCTTTATCCCGCCTTTTGGCTCAGCCTACTTCATTTTCAGGCCGTATTCGGCATAATCTCCCAGGTCTTCCTCAATTCTCAACAGCTGGTTGTACTTGCACAGGCGTTCCGACCTGCTCAAGGAGCCGGTCTTAATCTGACCGGCATTGACGCCCACCGCAAGGTCGGCGATAAACGAATCCTCGGTCTCGCCGCTCCTGTGGGAGATAACCGTGCCGTAACCGCTGCGCTGGGCCATCTCAATAGTCTCAAGGGTTTCAGTAAGCGTGCCTATCTGGTTAACCTTTATGAGAATGGAATTCGCAACTTCTTTTTCAATACCCTTTTTAAATATTTTTGGATTTGTCACAAATATATCGTCCCCTACAATCTGAATCCTGTCTCCCAGTTTCTCCGTCATCGCCTTCCATCCGTCCCAGTCGTTCTCCGCAAGGCCGTCCTCTATTGAAAACACGGGATATTTTTTTATTATCCCGGCGTAGTAATCTATAAGGTCCCCGGAAGATATCTTTCTGCCTTCAAAAAGATAAGCGCCTTTTTCATAAAGGGACGAAGCGGCCGTATCAAGGGCGATTGACACATCCTTGCCGGGTTTGTATCCGGCATCTTCAATCGCCTTTATTATGAGTTCAATCGCCTCTTCGTTCTTCTTCAAATTCGGGGCAAATCCTCCTTCATCGCCTACAGATATGGTATAGCCCTTGCCCTTGAGCGTCTTCTTCAACATCTGAAAAACCTCGGCTGCCGTCCTGTATCCGTCCCTGAAACTTTTTGCCCCTTCGGGGACTATCATAAATTCCTGGATATCCAGATTGTTGTCGGCATGAAGCCCGCCGTTTATGACATTGCACATGGGAACCGGGAGCACGTTTGCCTTAACCCCTCCCAGATAAAAATAAAGGGGGACGCCGAGAGATTCCGAAGCCGCCCTTGCCGCCGCAAGGCTCACGCCGAGTATGGCGTTTGCGCCGAGGTTTGACTTGTTTTCCGTTCCGTCGAGTTCTATGAGAAATTTGTCAATACCTCTCTGTTCGTATATGTTCATGCCTTCAATCTCGGGTGCTATAATCTGGTTTACGTTGTTAACAGCCTTTTCTACGCCTTTGCCGAGGAACCTTTTCCCGCCGTCCCTCAGTTCAAGAGCCTCCCTCTCGCCCGTTGAAGCTCCGGAAGGCACGGCCGCTCTCCCCGTCTCTCCATTCTCAAGTGAAACCTCCACCTCAATCGTAGGCGTTCCTCTTGAATCAAGAATTTCCCTCCCGTACACGTTTGCTATTTCCATCAAATCCTCCTTTCCGAATCTGCGGCACGGCAATATAATTGAGATTGCTTCGTCGCTATACTCCTCGCAATGACAAACAACGGGGAGTCAGATTTTATCCGCCAGATATTTTTTCAACGTCACAAGGTTGTCAAATAAATTGATATCTTCAAGATTTTCAAGTTCTTCCCTCAAAGAAGACCCGGTTAGCAGTATGTATGTGTCAATAACTGCATTCCTTCCCGTTAAATAATCTATATTCATGTCGCCGGCAAAAAACATTTCGTTTCTATCGCTGCTGCCGCAAAATTCCATTATCTTAAACAGCATTTCAGGATGGGGCTTGGGGTTTCGCACGCTGTCCGCCGTGCATATTATATCAAAGTATTGTTTTATATTCAATTCTTCAAGCAGGGGCGCGACGGCGTATTCCGACCTGTTTGTAGCAACGCCGAGCCTAAAGTTTTTCCCTTTCAGGAAATCCAGCAGTTCAAGGCATCCGTCCATCAATTTTATGCGCCCTTCAAAAAATCTTATCTGGTTTTCTTTGTAAAGGGAGAGAAGCCGGTGGATATCAGGTTCCCTGACAAACCTGCCGGCGAGATTAACATCCCCTTTCCCCACTGCCCTTTTTAACGTCTCCCGGGAAATGGGAGGATAGCCGAGTTTTCCCAGCGCGCAGTTGAAAGCTTCAGTTACTGCGGCGTAGGCGTCAAGAAGTGTTCCGTCAAGGTCAAAAGCGGCAATTTTCTTTTTCATTTTGGGTATCACTGTACACTAAACCCTTGATTGTGTCAACCGTCTAATATTTAGAAATCAGAAAATTGCAGCATATAGCATAGAGCGTGCAGGAAAGACAATAAAGTCTCTAACTATACGCTAAACGCTATACGCTAATAAACGGGAGGTGAAAAAAGATGAAAATGAAAAAAATACTTCTGGCGGGACTGGTTGTAACGCTCATTACGGCGGGAACACTCTTTGCCGAGGCTCCGCAGAACCAGGAAGGTTCCAGGGAAAGGCTTAGAAATGCTCTCCGGATAAGGCAGGAAATGCGCCAGATTGAAAAAACAGCAATAGACAGCGACGCAGAATTGAAGGCCATAACGGAAGACATTAAGGAATTGCATCAGCAGATGCAGGAAAAACTGGAGATTAAACTTAGAAACAACAAGGAATACCAGGGGAAGAAAAAAGAGCTTGAGGCGATGAAAGAAGAGTGGAAAAACAAGAGGCCTGGCCCCGGTCCTCAGCCCGGAACTCCGATTGCGCCGCGCCTGTGGAAAAAATGAAAAGACAGGGGAGGTAACCCTTGGAAAAAATAGGAAGGGGATTTCAAACAATCCCTTTCCTATTTTTATTTATTGGTGTATCATATAATTATGTTCACCGGTATAGACATAATAACCTGCGTCGTCCTCTTAAGCGGCTTACTGCTCGGACTCATAAGAGGTTTCGTAGGACATATTCTTGACCTTGTCGGCATAATCTCCGGAATACTCCTCGCCTCTCTGGTTTACAGGGCGCCCGTAAATCTCTTTTCAAAGTTCGGCATACAGGGAAATCCCGTTGAACTGGTATGCTTCCTCGGAACGGCTGTTTTCCTCATATTTGCATTAGCGGTGCTTCTGGACATGCTTAGAAAAAGGGTCGATATCAAACACATTGTGGACCGCATCTTCGGAATCTTGCCGGGAGCATTTACAGGGTTTATATTCTCGAGCCTCCTTTTCGTTACGATGAGCGTCTCTTTTGAATCCGCCATGGAGATACAGCAGAGCAAACTGCCCGGCTATACACTCAGGTTTTTGCCTGCAATTTACGAAAGAACGGACAGGATGGGCATAACCCTACCCAAGATGATTTACCTGCCCAAGAAATATGCAGATGAATTCAACCCTGAAAATAAAGAAATCCGTTTCTGGAAAATAAATTTTACAAAATTTGACGGATTCACCTGCATGGAATGCGAAGGCAGGGTTAAATTCGAAGGTTATTTTTTAAGGATTGGAGCAACAATGGTACCGAAGCTTGTCTGCACAACCTGCGGCAGGACGTCGGACGGCTGCCAGACGTACGAAGGGTTTCACAAGCTCTACGGCAGTTGTCCGGTGGACCTGGCTGCGGATGGGTTAAGGTTTGACTGCGGCCGCTGGACAAACTACAGGCTTATATCCCCGAAGGGATTATGCCCCGTTGACAATAAGAAGCTGAAATTCTGGGACTGGCATCCTCCCTCCAATTACTAACCTTTCTTTTGAATGTTTGACAGAAAATCCTCAAAAAGTCTGTTGACCATGGCCCGTCTTCTTTTTGATTTTATACGGCAGATAAATTTCCTTGCGCGATGCATGTTGAAATCTTCGCTTATCTCAATCTCCGGCAGGTCGCGGAAAAAACCGGATTTTGCAGGATGAAAATACATGAAATCAACCAACGCTTTTTCCATGGTCGCAATCATGGGGACCTTCATCCGAAGTTTTGTTAAATCCCAGGAAATATGTCCATTTTATAAGCCTAAATCTAAGTAATACCGAAAATAGATATATATGTCAACTTATCGTATTATAAAAACAAAAACGTGTTTAAGTAAATCGCCGGCTTTCTATTTGCGTATAGGGCAAGACATCAAGGAAGAGGCAACGAGGCGTATGTAACAATACGCCGACGAAACCGATGACGCAGATAACGCTGCTGTATGCGTGAAGAGAAAACGGGGAGGGGGTTACTCGTAGCGGAGGGCCTCGATAGGGTCAAGATACGCCGCCTTCCTTGCCGGATATATGCCGAAGGTTATTCCTATGGCTACGGATATGCCGAAAGAGACAAGTATTGACCAGTAGGTGATTATGGTAATCATAGATGCAAATTTCGTAACAATATTGGGTATTGCCATCCCGAGAAGAACGCCTATAAACCCGCCGATTGAAGAAAGAATGACGGCCTCAATCAGAAACTGGCTTATTATGTCCTTCCGTTTCGCTCCGAGGGCCCTTCTTATGCCGATTTCCCTTGTCCGTTCGGTCACTGTCGCAAGCATGATATTCATAATGCCTATGCCGCCGACAACGAGAGAAATGGCCGCGATGGCTCCGAGAACAATGTTAAATATTTTCTTTGTGTGCTCCGCCTGCTTGAGCAGTTGAAGGGGAACGAGTATTTCGTAATCCTGCTGTTTGTGGTTTGCGCGCAGGATATCCTCCGTGATGGCGGCGGTAGTGATAATTTGCTCGGTTTCGGCAACCTTAATAATCAAACGGTGGTATTTAACCCAGCTCCTGTCTATAGACATCCTGCCGCCTCTTCTTTCGCCGGAGGTATATTCACCGTAGTATATCCTCTGGGTGGTAAGCGGCATGTATACGTCAAAATTGATATCCTCCGCTTCAAACCCCGTGCCGGATACGATTGCCCGTTCGCTGACGACTCCTATAACCGTAAAATAGTTCAGTCCTATCCTTATGGTTTTTCCTATGGGTTCTTCAAGCGGAAAAAGCTTATTTTTTATGGAGGAGCCGAGAACGGCATAGGGTTTTATCATTTCATAATCAACCTGGTTGAAAAACCTGCCTTTCACCACAATGAGGTTCATAACTCCGGGATATCCGGGGTACGTTCCAACCAGGCGGGCGCTTGTGCTTTTGTCCAGATACCATACATCCCTTTTATCCTCCCATGTTGGAACAATCTGCTCAACCGAAGGGATGCTTTTTATCCTTCTCAAATCAAGCGGATTAATACCGTAAGCCGCGAGGAACGTTGTCTGCTGTTCAGTGCCCGGAGCGGGCGGAGGCTTTACCGCTCTGACAATTATGTTATTGCTCCCGAGCTCCTTAATTTTCTCCCTGGCTTCAAAACTCGCTCCCTCCCCGATTGCAAGCATGGCTATGACGGAAGCAACACCGAATACAATGCCCAGCATTGTAAGGAGCGAACGCAGTTTATGGAGATATATGTTCTTCCATCCTGCCCTGAAAATCCTTATTATGTGAAGTATGTTAAATCTCATTTTCCTCTTCTCCCCTCTCATATAAAAAGAGAAGAATCCTTAAGCGAATTGCAAGGAGCAGTTACAACACACGGTGAAAAGCAAAAGCGTTCGGACGAATACCTTGCTCGGAGCTGTCTGAACCCGCCAAAGAGGCGGGTGAGTTCTCCGAGAGTCCGATTTCACCGTAGTTTTGTCTGCGCCGCAGCACCTGAGCGAAGGGATTGCTTCCCTTTTTATATTCACCCTTCACTCCACAATTTGCCCGTCAAGTATCCTTATGACTATATCTCCGTAGTCGGCCACTTTGCTGTCGTGGGTTATGACAAAAAGAGTTGTGCCTTCCTCATTGAGTTTGTTAAGAAGCTCCATTATCTCCCTGCCTGTTTTCGTATCAAGGTTGCCGGTAGGTTCGTCCGCAAGGATAAACGCCGGATTGTTTATCAGCGCCCTCGCTATCGCAACACGCTGCTGCTGGCCTCCCGAAAGCTCGGCGGGTTTATGCCTCACCCTGTCCTTAAGCCCGACAACTTCAGCCATAACGGAAGCTCTTTCAGCTATGCTCTTTTCGTTTATCCCCTGGTAAAAGAGCGGCAATCCTATGTTTTCTATCACGGTAAGGTGGGGTATAAGATTGTAGGATTGAAAAATGAAGCCTATTTTCCTGCTTCTTATTTCGGAAAGGCTGTCGTCGCCAAGAGAAGATATTTCCTTCCCTTCCATGATATATTTTCCCGTAGTCGGAGTATCAAGGCATCCCAGAAGGTTCAGCATGGTTGTCTTGCCGCTCCCCGAAGGACCCATAAGCGAGATGTGCGACCCTCTTTCTATGGCAAGGGATATATTTTTCAAAGCGGGTATCTTTATCTCGCCTATCTTATATATTTTGCTTATATTCTCAAACTCTATTAAGTTATCTGCCATTTAATCGCCTTCCGAAGAGGGCCTGCTCCGCTGACTTCCTTCAGTCCTCTCGCCTGTGCCTCTGCGTCTCTCCGCAGGGATGCCCTCTGCCGACGGAACGGAAGGAGTATTTTCTGCAGACACAACTGAAGGTTTTACCTGAGTCCCCTGCGAAACCCCCGCAGGAGCTGAATTTTGCTGTACGGGCAGGGAAGTCCCTTCTCCCGAAGCGGGGCCTTCCTTGAAAACGCCGCGCTCTTCCAACTCTGTCTTTTTAACTGCCGGCGTAACGGAGGTTCCCGGCTTCATGACAACCTTCTCCCCTTCGTGAAGGCCGCTTTTCACCTCCACCATTGTATCGCTGCTGTCGCCCAACTCAACCCTTCTGTCTGTCATGGTTCCGCCTTTAAGAACGGAACAGTAAGGCTGGCCGGACATGAAAGAAACCGCATTCACGGGCACTGCGATTACATCCTTGATTTCCTTTACAATTATCTCCACCTGCGCGGTCATGCCCGGTTTGAGAAAATCGGTACTGCTGTCAAGAATTATAGTGGTCACATAGACGTTTATGTCGGGATTAAGAAACTTTATCGTTGAATCCGGCATAAGGGAGATTTTCCCGACCCTGCCCGTAAGAGAAACGTCGGGGAAAGCGTCAATCCTGACATTCGCGCTTAAACCCCGGGTTATCCTCTTTATCGAGGATTCATGGACCTTTATCTCAACGCCCATGCTCCTGAAATCCGGCAGGTTAAAAAGCTCCTGGTACTGCCTTATTGAAGTGCCCGGCTGTATCGGAGACTGAGACGCCCACGGCCGGCCGCTTGTCGCATAGGTGACAAAACCCTGGCTGGATGCCCGTATAATGCAGTTTTCTATATTTTTTTCGACATCCCGCAGGTTATTGGTGTTCAGAATGTGGGTTGACCTTTTATTCCTGAGGTTTGCCTGCTCCTGAATCATTTTGGATTCGGCTGTTGCTATTACACGTTGAAGTTCCGATTGCGCCTCCTCGTAATCCGAAAGGAGTTTTTCCACCTGTTTTGTAAAATCGTATTTTAGGAACAGCTGGTATTCAAGCTCGGCCTGTTCCTGCGAAACTTCTTTCTGCTTAAGGGACAGTTTATCAGCCTCAAGCTCCATCTTTGTCACATACCCCTTTTCCGAAAGCCTCTGGCTCCATTCAACCTTGTCTTTTGCCCTTGCAACCTCTTCCTTTGCAAGGTCTATCTTGGTTTCAAGAGCCCTCTTCTTGTTAAGCGCCTCTCCGCCGAGATTATCGCTTCTGATTAAAACGGCAAAGTTTATCTCCTCGCTTCTGTCCGCAATGCTTTCCGCAAGAGAATCGCCCAGGTATTTCTTCAAATCCATTTCGGCGAATTTTACCTTGAGCTCCGCCTGGGTTATGTCGCTCACATTCTGTTTTTTGAGTATTTCCAAACGCTGTTCGCCGTCTGTGAGCGCGGCCTGGCTGTTTTCCACGCTCAGTTTCAATTGTTCCCTTCTGTCTTCAAGGTCTTTTGAATCCAGCTTCACGAGAACCTTTCCGTTCCTTACGTCTTCCTCGGTTATCTGGATACCCTCGTCCACAACCTCGAGTATCGTCCTGCTGCCGGGAACTTCGTTGACAATTTTCTGCGACTGAAGCGCAACGAGGTTGCCGCCCTCCACAACGGAAATCAGAAGATTTTGTTTTTTCACTTCAAACAGTATGAAACTGCCGTACCTGCGTTTCTGTGCGCTGATTCTGCCCAGAACGGCAATTGCGGCAATTAATATAACAAGCAGGTAAAATATTTTATTTTTCAGTATTTTCTTTAGTAATATTTTCATATAGCTCCCCCTTCCACATACCTTCGTCGTCAACCTCAAGGTACTCAGAAGAATAAAGAAATTTCAGATACGAAACAATGTAGTTTACCACCGCGGATGCAAGGTCGTTTTTTGCGCTCAGATAGGATTCTTCCGCATCCAGCAAATCTCTTGTCGTCGCTCTTCCCGCTTGCAGTAGAAGGTCGGTGCTTTCTATTCTCTTCCCGGCAAGCAGAAGACTGTTCTTCTGGATAACGTAGCTCTGGTAATATTCCTCAAGGTTTCTGGACTGCTGGAAGACGTCCAGTATCACCGTATCCCTCTTGTTCTCAAAATTCCGCTGTGCGCTGTTCAGGCTGATAAGCGCTCTTTTATAACTGTTCCTTTCCGGAAGTTTGCTTAGGGGAAGGTCAAACTCAACGCCAGCCCTGTAAGAAAAATTCCTGAAATCAACGGTGGGATGGTCTTCTTCGTCCGTGCTGGCAGTTACATTCATTATCAGGTCCACTCTCGGCTTCAGATTATTCAGTGCAATCTTAATCTGCCGCTTAGAGTCTTCTACCCTGTCATAATCGGTAAGTAAATCCAGCCGTTTCTTAACCGCATTTCCGATGAATTCATTTACGTCTATATCCGGCTCCGTTATACCCGCTTCGACAAGCCTCTCCAGCAGAGTTTCGTCGGGAGAAACCACGGATTCCATCGGAATGCCGAGGAATATCTTGAAATTATCCAGCGCCGAAACATATGAATTCTGCGCGTTAATCCATCTCTGGTAGGCGGCATACTCGTTCTGGCGCGCCTGGTCAACCTGAAAAGGCGGAAGCCTGCCCGCCTCGGCAAGCATCTCTATCCTTTCCCGTGTAATCTTAAGGCTGTTGTAGTTATTGTAGTAGTTGTCGGTCCTGTTTTTAGTTAGGAGAATCTGCAGGAACTTCTCGGTGGTATCTATGGAAAAATTCTTCCGGTATCTCAGAAAAGACCTTATGCCGTAAACCGCGTCTCTTTCCGCCTGTATCAAATCTTCCTGCGCTATCTCCCTGCCCGCCCCCTTCAACAGCGGCTGGAGGATATTCATGGCAACTATGGTGCCTATATCGGTATCCGCATCTCCCGTGAGATACCTGACGAAATCTTTGGCTATATCAAAAGTAATCTGCGCGCCGGTGGAAAGCCATCTTATCAGGTTGAAGCCAAGCCCCCCGGAAATATTCTCGTCGCCGTTCTTGCTCCAGGAAACATCGCCGCCCAAGCCGTACCTGTTGCCGAAAAGATAGCGCTGGTAGGTAAGGTCAAGAATATTCAGATATACGCTTTCCCTGTTTGACTTATATGTCCTGTTATTTTTTGAAGCGAGGATTATCGCATCTTTTAGTTCAAGCCGGATTGTTTCGGAAGAGACGCTGTCGCTTATATGCGCAAGGCTTGTTTCGGGAAGAACGTCATCCTGCATGGACGCTTTTTTTTCTTCAATAATTTCATGAACCTGCCTGTCCGCGGATTTTTCCAGGTATTTTCCGGAACATCCGGAAAACACAGCAAGAAAAACCGGAATAAAAAATATAATTCCTCTTTCTATTTTCATAAATCTTTCCTATCCGTTAAAAATTGCATTTAATCTTTTTAGACGGCGGCGAGCCGGTATAAGTTTAGTCTTTTCTGCCTGGACAGATGTCTTTCCTGTAATGTTTCCCCTCAAACTCTATTTTTTCAGCGGCTCTGTAAGCATTCCCCGCGGCTTTTTCGATATCATCGCCAAGGGACGTTATCCCCAGAACCCTGCCGCCGGCAGTCACCACCCTGCCGTTTTCTTTTTTCGTACCTGCGTGGAATATCGTAACATCCGTATCTTTTATTTCCGCAAGCCCCTTTATCTCTATGCCTGTCTTGTATTCCCCGGGGTAGCCTCCCGACGCAAGAATGACGCACACGGATTTCTTTTCGCTCCACCTGACATCCGCCTTTTCAAGCGAGCCTTCTATAACAGCCTCCATAATATCCGTAAGACTGCTCTCCATTCTCGGCAGGATTACCTGCGTTTCGGGGTCTCCGAAACGGACATTGTACTCAAGAAGGCGCGGACCTTTTTCCGTCAGCATGATGCCGAAATATAACACCCCCCTGTAATCTATATTCTCCTTTTGAAGGCCTTTAAGCGTTGGCAGCACTATATCTTCACGTATGGTTTTCTCCATGCCGGAATTGAATGTGTCGGAGGGAGAATAACATCCCATGCCGCCTGTATTAGGCCCCCTGTCTCCGTCAAAAACCCTTTTGTGGTCTTTTGCCGGCACCATGGGAAGAAAAGTCTTCGTATCGGTAAAAGCCAGATACGACATTTCTGTTCCTGAAAGACAGTCTTCTATAACGACCTTCTGATTTTCAGCACCGAAAATTTTGTCTTTGTATATTCCTGTAACGAAATCCCGCGCCTCCTCCATGTCCATGGAAACCTGCACGCCTTTGCCCGCCGCAAGCCCGTCGAACTTGATTACGCAGGGAAATTTTCTGTTCCCGAGGATTTTCATGCATTCTTCAAAACTATAAGAGACGGTAAAATCCGCGGTTGGTATCTTGTTCCTTTTCATGAAATCCTTCGCAAAACATTTTGAGGATTCCAGCATGGCGCCTTTTTTCACGGGCCCGAAAACTTTCATTCCCTTCTGCCTGAAAACGTCGGATATGCCTGCGGCCAGCGGAACTTCGGGTCCGACAACGGTCAAATCAATTTTTTTGTCCAAAACAATGCCTGCGGTCTGTTCCGGCGAATTGGCATTGCCTTGCAGGCATTCCGCATCATCACATATCCCTCCGTTGCCGGGAACCGCAAACAAACCCGCATCCGGATTGTCCTTCCTGATTTTCCAGACTATCGCATGCTCCCTGCCGCCGCTTCCAATCACCAGTATTTTCATTTGATATCCCCTTTAAAATGCGGAGAACTTGTTTTCAAGTTATATGGTTATATACCTGTTATATGCTGCTTCGTCCGCGTTATACAACCGTATATCCATTTTACAGCAATTTATAGCTATAGTATTACCTTTTCCGTTATCCCTGCATATTTGATAAGAAAAATAGCGGCGTTTGCAAAAAGATTGTTAAAAAAATGCACGCTTATTGATAGCCATAGATTATCATGCTTTTCAAAAATATATGCAAGCAGTATGCCGAAAGCGAAGAGAGCCCCAATTTGAAATATTTCATTATGCAGAAGGGCAAAAAGCAGTGAACTTATAATAATCGCAGAGGGAACTGAAAATTTCTCTTTTAAAGCGGTATAAATAACCCCGCGGAAGATGACTTCTTCGGCAAACGGGGCCGCTATACAGCTCAGGAAAAACATGCTGAACAGCACATAAAAAGAGTCTGCCTGCATGTAAACTGCGAAAATCTGCTGAGGCATCGCTTCAAGCCCCATGCTCTTGAAAAAGACGGACGAGAGAAGGGCTATAAGAAATAGAAGCGGCAGGAACAGCAGGTAAATTCGCAATCCTTTTCGGATGAAAGGAAAAACAGGCGGTTTTAGGATTGAAATAAGGTACCCGCCGAATCTCGCAAAAACATAGCAAAGGAGTACGGCGGTAATAAGCGATGTCCCGAACAATCCCAGCATTATCGCAAAGACCGGCTCTGCCGCGATACCGGGAAATTTAAAAGCGGCAAGGGATATCAGGCAAGAAAAAACAATTATTGCAGAAACAACCCCTACAGCGGCGGGAAAATCCGGCGTTCCATCATTCGCCGATAATTTTAGTCTCTTCATCCAGGTATATGCCTCGGAGATTCATCTCAAGGGTATGAGGAGAAGGAGATACGGCAAACCCTATTTCAGGTATAATCGTCTCTGACTGTATAAGTTTTACGAGATGCTGGTTGAACGTCTGCATTCCGTATTCTGAGGCCGACGCCATTGCGGAATACAGCTTGTGCATTTTGTTTTCCTGAATCAGTTTGGAGATAATGGAGTTTACTATCATTATTTCGCATACGGGCACAAGCCCCGACTGGTCCTTTTTCGGAACAAGCTTCTGGCAGACGGTAGCCTTCAGGTGATATCCTACTATTTTCCTGACCTGCTCATGCTGGGCGGAGGGGAAAAAATCAAGGATGCGCGCGATTGTTGAAAGAGTATCGACCGTATGCAGTGTCGCAAAAACAAGGTGCCCTGTCTCGCAGGCGTTTACGGCCGCCTGGAAAGTATTAACGTCCCTCAGTTCCCCGAGCAGTATTATGTCAGGGTCTTCTCTCAATACATGTTTGAGGGCGGTTGTGAAAGAAGCCGTATCTATCCCCACCTCCCGCTGGTCAATGACAGACTTATCGTCTTTGTAAAGGTACTCTATGGGGTCTTCTATGGTTACAATGTGCTTTTCCTTCTGTTTGTTTATGTTCTGTATCATGGCGGCAAGAGTCGTTGATTTGCCGCAGCCGGTGGGGCCGGTAACAAGAACCAGGCCGTCCGGATAAAGAGAAATCTGGGCAAGTATTTCAGGCAGGTTTATTTCACCGAAGGTTGGTATCTCGTCCTTTATCCTTCTGAAGACAAGCCCCGTATAACCCCTCTGCTTAAAAGCGTTTACCCGGTATCTGCCCACCTCGGGGTCGTCAAAAGCAAAATCCGCTTCTTTGCTCTCGCCGAATAATTTAATCTGTGCGGCGGTCATTACCCTGTTCAGGATGGCTTCAATATCTTCCCTTGTCAGCAAACCGTCCCATTCCTCATAGGACTGCAATTCTTTTTTTATTCGGAAGATGGGTTTCCTGCCGAATTTAATATGAAGGTCGGAAGCATCTTTTTCCTTCATGTATTTAAGCAAATCAATGAAATTTTTCATTTTTCTGCTTCCGCTTTACCGTCCAGAACCGCTTTTTCCATAACAATCTGAATGGGGTCATGCTCCTTGCTTTCATCGGCGGCTTCGGCGCCGTTTATCACCAAATGGGTTCTCTCCGCAAGCCTGCATATCAATTCGTACATATTTGAATTCTTATCAAATTTGTCCAGCAGTTTAAGGTTTTTATTCATTTTTTGTCTTGTTTTTTTTCACTTTTCACCCTTCAACTATATACTGTTTTCACTGAACCAGTTTAATTACAGCCATCCTTGAATTGTCGCCTGGTCTCGGAGAAAGCTTTATTATGCGGGTGCACCCGCCGCTCCTGTCTTTGCATTTTTCCGAAAGCTTCTTTACCTTGGCAATGCTCGGCGCGTGGTTAAGCATTGAATTTATACGCCTGTAACTCGCCATGTCTCCGGCTTTGCCGAGCGTTATTATTTTTTCTACGGTTCTCTGCAGCTCCTTCGCCTTAGCCTCGGTTGTCTTTATCTCGGCATGCTCAAAGAAACTGATTGCCATGTTTCTTATCAAAGCCTTGCGGTGCGATTTGTTTCTTCCTATTTTCCTTATGTTTTTCTTATGCCTCATTTTTCCCGCCTCTTATTTTTACGCTTCCCCGCCCGTTTTCAAGCTGAGGCCCATTTTCCCGAGGGCCTTGTCCACTTCCTCTATTGATTTCTTGCCAAGATTTCTTATTCCCTCAAGTTCTTCCCTGGGAACGGCAAGCAGTTCCTCAAGAGTGCCTATTTTCTTTGAAACGAGCCCGTTTAAGACCCTTGTAGGAAGCTTAAGTTCGGATATGGGCATTTTCAGATTTACCGAAGCTTTCTTGTCTTCCTTCCCTTCACTCTTCTTCTCCTTGGCTTCCTCTCCCACTCTCTGTTTTTCGCCTATTATGGAAAAATGCCTGTTCATCAAACCCGTCACTTCCTTCACCGCATCCTTCGGAGCGATGGCGCCCGTAGTCCAGACTTCAAGTATAAGTTTTTCGTAGTCAACAAACTGCCCTACCCTAGTGTTTTCAACGTTAAAAGAGACTTTCCTCACCGGAGAAAAAATTCCGTCTATCAGTATGGTGCCGATAGCAGGCTTTGATTTGATAAACTTCATCTTTTCCTGAGGCATGTATCCCCTGCCCCTGGTAATTTCAATCTGGAATTTGACGGTTTTCTCCGTGGAAAGCGCGGCTATATGCAGGTCTTTGTTTAGCACCTCGGCGCTGCCGTCGCTTATCAGGTCCCCCGCACAAATCTCCTCTTTTCCGCTTATTTTAACTTCCGGAGTCAAATGAGGGAATTCCGTTATATTCGGCTTCAGGACAACCTGTTTTAAATTCATTACTATTTCGACAACATCCTCTTTAATCCCTTTTAAGACGGAGAATTCGTGCGATACGCCGTCCATTTTAAGAGCGGTTATCGCAACGCCTTCGATTGACGAAAGAAGGATTCTTCTTAAGGCGTTTCCTACTGTTACTCCATATCCCCTTTCAAGCGGTTCTATGACAATCTTGCCGTAATTATCCCTGTATGTTTCTTTTTCCCACACCACTCTTTCAGGAAATACGAATTCTTTCATATATTCATCCCCTTTACCCCGAACCGACGTTTTCTGTCGTTGCGAGGCGCATTATGCCGCGGCAATCTCAACCTTATTAGTCTCTCATCGAGATTGCTTCGCATCCGCTCGCAATGACAATCTGGTGAGGGGTTATTCTTTTTTTTATTGCCCCTGCCCCGATTATTTTGAATACAGGTTGACAATCAACTGTTCGTTTATCGGAAGCGTCACTTCGTCCCTTAACGGAGCCCTGACAATGTTAATGCTTAAATTTTCGCTATCCGCCTGCATCCATCCGGGAAGCATATGGGCTTTATACTCTTCAATGCATTCCTTGACCTGTTTTAAATATTTGCTTTCGGGATGCAGCTGGACCGTGTCTCCGCTCTTCAAAACATAACCCGGCCTGTCCACCCTCTTTCCATTGACCCTTATTTCGCCGTGGTTTATCACCTGCTTTGCCATCCTTCTTGAATAAACCCAGTTTGCCCTGAAGACTGTATTGTCCAGCCGGCTTTCAAGAAGCTTAAGCAGGTTTTCTCCAGTTATACCCTGCTGTTTTTTCGCCATGTCAAAATACCTGCGAAACTGCCTTTCCAGAACGCCGTAGTAAATTTTAACCTTGTTTTTTTCCATCAACTGTATCCCGTATTCCGATATCTTTCTCCTTTTTACAAAAGCGCCTTTTCTCTTCTTTTTTTTGTCCCGCATTTCCACGGCGCATTTTGCGGTTTCACATCTTCTTCCTTTGAGATACAGTTTGGCGCCGTATTTTTTGCACGTTTTGCACAACGGCTTGGTCATCTTCGTCATTTTTAAATCTCCTTTACTCCGAACCCCTCTTTGCTACGCCCTATTGTGAGGAGTTTCGTTTTTCCTGCTTTTACTCTGAACCGATGTCTTTTTCGTATTGCCATCCCCGAATGTTGGAAGCGGGGACAATGCCAGTTTTCACCGGATCCCTGCTTACTATCCGCAGGGATGACAAAAGACGTCACTTAAACCTTCCTGCGTCTGGGCGGCCTGCATCCGTTGTGAGGAATCGGCGTAATATCCTTTATGGAAATTACATTCAATCCGGCACCCTGCAGTGCTCTTATTGCCGTCTCCCTGCCCGAACCCGGACCCTTGACAAAAACATCCACTTCTCTCATATTGAACAGAGTCTGGCTTTTTTTGGCAAGGTTCTCCGCAACCAGCTGGGCCGCAAAAGGAGTGCCTTTCCTCGTTCCCTTAAATCCTGCCGTTCCGCCGCTGCCCCACAGGAGAACCCTTCCGCCCATATCGGTTATCGTAATGACCGTATTGTTAAAAGTGGCTTTTATATGGGCAACGCCTTTAAGAATATCTACGTTTTTCTTTTTCTTTTTTACATATTTTTTTTCATTTTCAGCCATTTTTCACCCTTATTTTTTTGCGTCGTCTTTCGTTTTAAGCGCCTTTCTCGCAGACTTGTCTCTGATGACGCCCACGGTTTTCTTGGGACCTTTTCTTGTCCTTGCGTTTGACCTCGTCCTCTGTCCCCTGACCGGCAGGGAAAGGCGGTGCCTTGCACCCCTGTAGGAATTTATCTCTATCAATCTCCTTATGTTCTCCGCCAGATCTTTCTTCAGGTCTCCCTCAACGGGGAGGTTTTTCTGCAGGAAGGAAGCTATCTTGCCGAGCTCCTCCTCATTCATATCCTTAACCTTCTTGCTCCCGTCAATCTTGGTATAAGTGACAATCTTCTTTGCAAGAGTCCTCCCTACGCCGTATATGTACGTCAGGGATATCTCAAGTTTTTTATTGTCAGGTATTTCAACTCCGAGTATTCTCGCCATTTTATGTCATCTCCTTTACCCCGAACTGACGTTTTCTGTCGTTGCGAGCCCCGTAATTTGGGGCGCGGCAATGACAATAAGGTGAGGGGTTTTGATTTATCGTCTTTTACCCCTGCCGCTGTTTATGCTTGGGGCCTTTCTGCGGATTGCTGCAGATAACCCTCACCTCTCCCCTTCTTCTTATTATCTTGCACTTGGGACATATCTTTTTTACCGAAGCTCTTACTTTCATTTTTTACTCCCGTTCAATTACTTAGTGCTTTTAAAGGCCGCCTGCTTTTCAGCAGAAAAGTCACATTCTCTTTGTTATCCTTCCTCTTGTCAGGTCGTACGGAGACAGTTCTACTAACACCTTGTCTCCCGGTATTATTTTTATGTAATACATCCTCATCTTCCCGCACAGATACGCCGTTATAACGGGGCCGTTTTCCAGCTCCACCAGAAAAGCGGTTCCCGGCAATGCTTTGGTAATCTTACCCTGAACCTTGATTTTCTCTTCTTTTTTTTCCATAAAAATTTCAAACCGTCAAAATTTCAGGCCCCCGCTTCATTATCAGAACGCAGTTTTCATAATGGGCGGCATACCCGCCGTCTTTTGTTACTACCGTCCAGCCGTCGTCGAGAATCCTGACGGCCGCCTTATGCTGGTTAATCATAGGTTCTATCGCAAGAACCATCCCTTCCTTTAAAACTTCTCCCGTACCGCTTCTTCCGAAGTTGGGAACTTCGGGATATTCATGCAGGTTTTTTCCTATGCCGTGCCCCGCGAATTCTTTAACCACGGAAAAATTATTGCTCTTTACAAAGTTTTCTATCGCCGCACCTATGTCTCCCACCTTCAGGTCAGGCAGGGCGGCCGAAATTCCGGCGTAGAACGAACCTCTTGCGGCTTCTATAAGCTTCTTGTGGATTTCCTGTATTTTCCCCACGGGAAAAGTGTCTGCGCAGTCGCCGCAATAACCGCGGTATACAACTCCTATGTCTATGGAAACTATGTCCCCTTCCTTCAGCATCTTGCCTTTGGAAGGTATGCCGTGGACGACCTCCTCGTTAACCGACACGCACAAGCCCGCAGGGTAGCCGTTATAATTCCTGAAAGCCGAAACTACGCCGTTTTTTCTTATCAGCTCTTCGCCTTTCTCTTCTATGTCATAAGTGGCAATGCCCGCTTCCACCATACAGCCCAATTCCACAAGTATCTTTTTGCATATTCCGCAGGCAGTCTTTATTTTCGCAATTTCACAGGTCGTTTTCACCATTTAGCAATCTTTTTTATTTCCGAGACGGTATCTTCAAGCTTTCCTTCTCCGGAAACCATGTGGAGTATATTTTTACTCCTGTAATATTCTATCAGCGGGGCGGTCATCCGCCGGTAAACGTCCAGCCTTCTTCTTATAATTTCCTCTTTGTCGTCGTCCCTCTGGATAAGGGCCCTGCCGCAGAAGTCGCATATGCCTTCCTTTAACGGAGGGAGATTTACAAGGTGATATATTTTACCGCAGCCCCCGCACACCCTCCGCAGCGAAAGCCTCTCCACGAGAAAATCGTCGCCCGCCTTAAGATAGATAACCTTTGTTTCACCCGCATCGTCAACTATCGTGTCCAGCATCTCCGCCTGGACTATGGTCCTCGGAAAGCCGTCTATTATAAAACCTTCCCTGCATAACGGCCCGGTCAATTTTTCCTCTATCATCTTAATTACTATTTCATCGGGCACCAGCTCGCCTTTTTCCATGTACTTGCCGGCATTTGAACCGGCTTCGGTCCCTCTCTTCAGATGCTCTCTCAACAAATCGCCCGATGAAATCAGTGGAAGCCCCCAGATTACCGAAAGCCGGCTGCCCACGGTGCCCTTCCCCGCACCGGGAGGCCCGAGCAAAATAAGTTTTTTTTTCATTACCGGCCTTTCGCCTTCTTGATAAAACCCTGATAATGCCTTACAAGCAGATGAGATTCAACCTGTCTCAGCGTCTCAAGCAGAACCGAAACGATAATCAAAAGGCCTATCCCGCCGAACAGGTTGGCAACCTCGCCGGGGATCCTCCTGTAAACAAGCATGATTATATAAGGAAACAGCGCTATCCCTGCCAGCATAAGCGAGCCGGGAAGAGTCAGCCGGTTTAAAATCCTTTCAAGGTATGCGGCCGTTGATTTCCCCGGCCTTATCCCCTGGATAAATCCTCCGTACTTCTTGAGGTCGTCCGAAACATTGTCCGGATTGAAAATAATGCTTGCATAAAAATAGCAGAAGAAAACGGTAAGCATTGCATAGAGCAGCATTCCGACGCCTCTTGTCGGCGAAAGGAACATGGATATCCTGGACAATATCGGGTTTGCGGAGAAAGCCATGAAAGTAGCGGGAAAAGTCAGTATCGAAATGGCAAAAATAAGGGGTATGACCCCTCCCTGATTGAGTTTTATGGGAAGATATGTCGTCTGCCCTCCGTAAACCTTTCTGCCCACAACCCTCTTGGCATACTGCACCGGTATCCTTCTTTCACTTTCGTTTATTATAACCGCAAAGGCAACCACGACGAATATAAGCATAATCATAATGATAACAACAAGAAAATTTATTTCCCCGGACGCAACCAGCTGGGTCATGCGGGTAAAGGCAACAGGCATCCTTGAAAGTATGCTTGCCGTTATTATTAGAGAGATACCGTTGCCGATGCCTTTTTCGGTCATCTGCTCTCCGAGCCACATCAGGAAGATGGTGCCCGTTGTCAGCGTTATAACCGTAGTAATCCTGAAAAGCCAGCCGGGATTGGGAACCATGACAATTTCGTTGAAATGGGCGGGGTTTTCCAGCCACAGGCTTATCGCAAAGCCCTGGAATATGCATAATCCGACCGTTCCGAAGCGGGTAAGCTGGGTAAGTTTTCTTCTGCCTTCAACGCCGCTTCTTCTTAGATTGTCAAAATACGGGACAATGGAGGTCAGCAGTTCAAGTATGATGGAAACGCTTATGTACGGCATTATGCCGAGAGCAAAAATTGTTGCATTGCTTAACGACCCGCCGGAAAAGAGGTTTGCAATGCCGAGAAGGGTGTTTTGAAACTGTTCAAAAAACTGCGAGAGCGCCCTGCCGTCTATCCCCGGAGAAGGTACGTAGCAGCCTAAACGGTATACGGACAAAAGCAGGACGGTAATTATAATTCTTTTCCTGAGGTCAGGGATTTTAAAACTGTCTCTGAATCCGCTTAACATTTTTTATTCCCCTGCATGATTTTTACGGCCTTCCCCCCTGTTTTCTCTATTCTTTCCTTTGCCTTTGAGGAAAACGAATGCGCATGGATTTCAAGCTTCTTTTTCATGCCCCCTTCTCCCAGAATCTTTATGTTCTCTCCCTTTTTTACAAACCCTCTCTCTTTAAGAAGTTCGGGGGTTACGGCGTCGTTCTCTTTGAAAACCTTTTCTATATCGCCCAGATTAATTATTTCTGCATACGATTTTTTCACGTGTGTAAAGCCGCGTTTCGGCAGCCTCCTGGCAAGAGCCATCTGTCCGCCTTCAAAATTATAGGAAAGGCTGTATCCTTTCCTTGATTTATGTCCTTTATGTCCGCGCGTAGAAGTTCCGCCGTGCCCCGAAGCATCTCCGCGGCCTACCCTCTTTCTGGAGCGTGTTGAGCCTGCTGGCGCCTTAATCTGATGTAACTTCATTCGTATCTCCTTCCCCGACGTTTCTAAGCTTAAGCAATGCCTTAACCGTAGCATTCATAACATTCAAAGGATTCGTCGAACCGAGGCATTTGCATGTGATGTCCGTTATTCCGCTGGCCTCAAAAAATGCGCGCATGGTCTTTCCCGCGACCATGCCGTGCCCCTTTACCGCCGGTTTCAGAACAACCGTAGAAGCGCCGTATTTGGCCGTTACGTCATAAGGTATAGTCGTTTCCTTCAGGGGGATGTTTATCATATCCTTTTTGGCTCTATCTATTGCTTTGCGTATGGCTTCGGGAACCTCTCCCGCCTTGCCTGTTCCGAACCCGGCGTTTCCCTTCCCGTCGCCCACTACTACGAGCGCCCTGAAATTAAGGTTTTTGCCGCCTTTTGTAACCTTTGTCACGCGCCTTATTTCAACCACAACCTGTTTTTCCTCTTTCTCTCCTAACAGTTGTCTTTCCATTAAAATTTGAGTCCTCCTTCTCTCGCGGCATCGGCAAGAGCTTTAACCCTTCCGGTATATTTGTAGCCGCTTCTGTCAAAAACAACTTTGCTTATGCCCTTTTCCAGCGACTTTTTTGCAAGCAGTTTTCCCACCTGAACGGCTCCGGCGGCGTTATATCCTTTAACCTTTTCCCCGCTCTGCCTAATCTCGGGCGATGTTCCGGAGACGGTCATCAGCACCCTGTTGGGATATTCTTCGTCAACAACAAGAGAAGCATATATGTACTTGTTGCTTTTGAATACTACAACCCTGGGTATATCCTTGCTCCCGAATATTTTTTTCCTTACCCTAAGATGTCTTTTCTTCCTTCTTTCTTCTTTTATCATTGTCATTGCACCGCTCCCGCACCAGTCTTTCCGGCTTTATGCCTTACGTACTCTCCCCTGTATCTTATCCCTTTGCCTTTATAAGGTTCGGGCGGACACGCAGCCCTTATGACTGCGGCGTAATTTCCTGTCAGCTGTTTATCTATGCCCCTTACAAAAACTATGGTGTTTTTAACTATTTCCACCTCCACGCCCTGCGGGATATCAATCTCCACGGGGATTGAAAAGCCTATGGATAAAATGAGCTTCTTCCCTTTAACCTCGCCCTTATATCCCACTCCGTGTATTTCAAGTATCTTTTCAAATCCTTCTTTCACGCCCTTTATCCTGTTTAATATCAGCCTTCTCAACAGTCCCTGCAAAGCTTCCGTCTTTCTGTACAGCTTTCTGTCTTCGGAAGAAATCAGGTTTTTCACGGCAACCCTGCTCCCCTCGACTGAAACTTCAAGGTTCGGAAAAATTTCCTGTTCCAGTCTGCCCCTGCTTCCCTCAAAAACAAGTTTCCCGTCTTTCTGTGAAACCTTCACGCCTTCCTGTATCTCAACCGGTTTTTTCCCCAATCTTGCCATTGTTTATCCCTTATTCGATTCTGTTCTGGGCTCACCATACGTGGAAAAGAAGTTCTCCGCCCAAACCCTGCTCCTTTGCCTTCTTGTTGCTCAAAACACCTTTTGAGGTTGACAGCACAGCTATTCCCGCACCGCTTTTAATGTCGGGTATCCGGTTTTTGTCAACATAGACCCTGCTTCCGGGCTTGCTTATTTTCTTGATTTCCGTTATGGCTTTTTTCGTTTCGGAATAATAGCGGAGAAATACTTTGAGCGAAAGTTTTTTTTCCTCTTCCGCAGTTTCGTAATCTTTTATAAAACCTTCTTCTTTCAAAACCTTAAGTATCTCTTCCTTAAACCTGCTGTACGGAACGAGAACATAGTTTTTGTTGATGAGATTACCGTTCCTTATCCTGGTAATCATGTCGGACACAGTGTCGGTCATTGTCATTTTCGCCTCCTACCAGCTCGCTTTCCTGACTCCGGGAATCTCGCCCTTTGACGCAAGCTCCCTGAAACATATCCTGCATATCCCGAATTTCCTGTAGTAAGCCCTCGGACGGCCGCATTTCCAGCATCTGTTCCTGCGCCTTACCGCAAACTTGGGCTCCTTTTTCATCTTCTCAAAAAAACATTTCCTTGCCAATTTATTCCTCCCTTATTGGAAGTCCCATTTGTTTCAGAAGCAAAACCGTTTCCTTTTTGGTTTTAGCCGTTGTAACGAGGGTTACATTCATGCCTTTTACCTTGTATATTGAATTGTAATCTACCTCGGGGAAAATAACCTGCTCTTTAACGCCTATGGTATAGCCGCCTTTTCCGTCGGTGGAGTTTGAGGGAAGGCCGTTAAAATCCCTGACCCGCGGCAAGGCGACGGTTATCATCCTGTCAAGGAATTCGTACATCATTCCGCCTCTCAGCGTTACCGAAACGCCGCAGATGTCGCCCTTTCTCAGATTGAAGCCCGCAATCGACTTGCGGCTCCTTGTGATAACCGGCTTCTGCCCGGAAATAAGCGCCATTTCCTTCTGGGCGGCTTCGAGCACTTTCGCATCCTTGTTGTCCTTCCCTATCCCAGTATTCAAAACAATCTTAACAAGGCGCGGTACCTGAAGGGGATTCTTGTATCCGGCAGTTTTCATAAACTCCGGCACGACTTTTTCTCTATAGTGCGTCTTTAACCTGGGCTCCATTTTACTTTACCTCTGCGATTTCATTGCATTTTTTGCAATATCTGACTTTTGAGCCGTCCTGAAGAGTCTTTCCCTTCAAAACAGTCCTTTTTGTGCATTTCATACAGAAATACATTACGTTGGAAACTGCAACCGGCTTTTCCATCTGCGTGATTCCGCCCTTCTTGTCAGCAGCTTTGGGCCTTGCGTGCTTGCGGACGAAGTTTATCCCTTCAACCAGAATTTTCCCCTCTTCCGGCATTACTTTTATGACCCGTCCCTTCTTGCCTCTGTCCTTGCCTTTTACCACCTGGACAAAATCACCTTTTCTTAACCTGCATTTCATTTATAACACCTCCGGCGCCAGAGAAATTATCTTAGTGAAATTGCTGTCGCGCAGTTCGCGGGGCACGGGGCCGAAAACTCTCGTGCCTCTCGGATTTTTTTCATCATCTATTATTACCGCGGAGTTATGGTCAAACCTTATAAGCGTACCGTCCCGCCTTTTTATGGCCTTGACCGTCCTTACCACGACCGCCTTAACCTTCTCTCTCTTCTTGACAATACCGTCCGGTATCGCATCCTTAACGCTGGCGACGATAATATCCCCCACATTCGCATACTTCCTTCCCGAATGCCCGGGAATTCCTATCACCATGATTTTTTTCGCCCCGGTATTATCTGCCACCGTCAATACCGACATCAACTGTACCATTTTGTTCCGTTTCTCCTTTCTCTATTACCTCTTCCACTCTCCATCTCTTGCACTTGCTCAGCGGCCTGCACTGCACAATCCTGACAGTATCGCCCGCATTAGAGATATTCGATTCGTCATGCGCCATAACCTTCTTGCGGGAACATACGAATTTTTTGTAGAAAGTATGTTTGGCTTTGCTTTCTATAAGTATTACCCGCGATTTATCCATCATGCCGCTCAGGACTTTACCGGTTTTTTCAATCCTTCCCGCTCTTTTTGCTTCCGCCTTTTTCTGTACTTCTTGCATTTTTCTCTCCAATAAGCGTTTTAAGTATGCTTATCTCCCTTCTCTTCTTCTTTATTACGGAAAAATTTTTTAACTGCCCAGTGTGCAGCTGGTGCTTCAGCTTATAAAGCTGGTTTTCCGTTTCCGATATCTTTGCGTTTATCTCGTCCGCCGTTGATTCGCGCCATTTATTAAGTTCTTCTTTTTTCATTTTTTATCTCTTTTCGGTTTCCGCCGCAGACACAAGCCTTCTTACTATTTTCGTCTTATAAGGTATCTTGTGTGAGGCGCGCCTCAGCGCCTCCACGGCCTGTTCGGGCGCCGTCCCCGCGATTTCATACATAATCCTGCCGGGGAGAACGACCGCTACCCAGTGCGAAACGTCCGCTTTGCCTTTTCCCATGCGGGTTTCAGCCGGCTTTTTTGTTACTGGCTTGTCAGGGAAAATCCTTATCCATAATTTACCGCGCGATTTAAGATGGTGAGTAATCGCAATCCTGCCTGCCTCAATCTGGGAATTGGTAACCCACCCGGGAGCAATCATCTGCAGGCCGAAATCCCCGTAGAACAGGGTGCTGCCCCTTGTTGCTTTTCCCTTCATCCGCCCTCTCTGCGCTTTCCTGTACTTAACTCTTTTTGGCATCAACGGCATCGTTCTTCTCCTTCTGTTTCTCTTCCAGCACTTCTCCGAGATAGACCCACACTTTCAAACCGACCGTCCCGGACCTTGAAAAAGCCGTCGAAACGGCATAGTCTATCCTCGCCCTCAAGGTATGAAGGGGAACCTTCCCCTCCATATACTGCTCCGACCTGGATATTTCTCTTCCGCCTATTCTTCCGCTTATCCTGACTTTTATCCCCAGGGCTCCGGACTGCAGCGAAAGCGCCATTGCCTTTTTTATGGCTTGGCGGTGCGGCATCCTCTTTTCCAGCTGCATGGCTATCGAATCGGCAAGAAACTGAGCACTCTGTCCCGGAGGGTTAACTTCAAAAACGTCTAAGCTTATCTGTTTGTTGAAGACCCCGTAAAGCTCGTCACGCACCATGTCGATTTCCGAACCTTTTCTTCCGAGTATCACTCCGGGCCTCGTGGTATGTATTTTAATTATGAGTTTGTCCTTTATTTTTTCTATGTCAATCTTGCTTATTGTGCCGCGGGGAAACCTCTCCGTGAGATATTTTCTTATGCAAACATCCTCTTTAAGCAGTTCTTTGAATTGTTTCTTGTCAGCAAACCAGTTGCCTTTCCATCCTTCAATAATTCCCAATCTCATGCTCAGAGGATTAACCTTTTGTCCCATTTTGCTTTTTTCTCCGTTCAAGTTCTTCGAGTACTACTGTAATGTGGCTGGTTCTTTTCTTAACCATTACCGCCCGTCCCATTGTGGCTGAGCGGAATCTTTTTAAAACCGGGCCTCCGTCTACGGAAATACTCTTGATTTTCCATTCCTCGGCAGGTGATTTCTGCATTGCGTTTTTCAATGCCGAGTTTATGGTTTTCTCAACGGCGCAGGTTCCCCTTTTCGGCATGTTTTTCAGTATATTCAAAGATTCCTGCACCTCTTTGCCTTTCAACGCGTCCGTAACGAGCCTGAGTTTTCTCGGGCTCTGCCTGATATATTTTGATTTTGCGATTACTTCCATTTGCTTGCTCTCTCCCCTGAAATACCCGCGCAGTCAGCCGGAAATCAAGTCTTCTCTTTAGTTTTTTCCGTATGGCTGCCGTGTCCTCTGAATGTCCTGGTAGGTGCAAACTCCCCGAATTTGTGCCCTACCATATTTTCTGTAACATACACGTTTATAAACATCCTGCCGTTATGAACGGCAAAAGTATATCCGATAAATTCGGGTATGACTACCGACGACCTTGCCCAAGTTTTAATAATGTCCTTCCTGCCGCTCTCCATATTCTTATTAACCTTTTTCAGCAGTTTTTCATTGACATAAGGGCCTTTTTTCTTTGATCTCATTATATTTCTCCGGCTTAATTATTTCCGTTTTTGTAATATCTTCCTGTCGGAAGGCTTGCTTTTTCTTCTTGTTTTGTATCCCTTTGTCGGCATACCCCACGGGCTCTGGGAAAGATGCCCCTTGCTCCTGCCTTCCCCGCCGCCGTGCGGATGGTCAACGGGATTCATGGCCACGCCCCTGACCGTAGGCCTTATCCCCAGCCATCTTGTTCTTCCCGCCTTGCCTATGGATACGTATTTAAATTCAGGGTTGCTCACCTGGCCTACCGTAGCCATGCAGTCTATATTGAAAAGCCTCACTTCCCCGGATGGAAGCTTTAACTGCGCATGCTGGCCGCTCTTGACCATAACGTTGGCAAGGGTTCCTGCGGACCTTGCCAGCTTGCCGCCCCTGCCGGGTATAAGTTCTATATTGTAGACATGGACGCCTTCGGGGATTTTCCTGAGAGGAAGCCTGTGTCCCGGCTTTATGTCCGCATCCGGCCCGCATTTTATTGCATCGCCGACTTTTAAACCTGCGGGCGCAACCATGTAGCTCTTAATCCCGTCGTTGTAAACCACGAGGGCTATCCTTGCTGAGCGGTTGGGGTCGTATTCTATGCTCGCAACCCTGCCGGCTATTCCTTCCCTGCCCTTGAAATCTATCTCCCTGTACAATCTTTTATGCCCGCCGCCTCTGTGCCTTGCAGTAATCTTGCCCTGATTGTTCCGGCCCCCTGTCTTACGCATACCTGCAACCAGTTTCTTTTCCGGCTTTCTTTTGGTGATATCGGAAAAATCCTGCAGAAGGGCATGCCTCTGTCCCGGCGTAACAGGCTTCAATTTACGTAATGGCAATTTTATCTCCCTCCTTCAATGTCACCACTGCTTTTTTATATCCAGGCTTATAACCTTCTATCCTGAATTTATAGTTCTTTTTCTTTCTCGGCATATTTACTATATTCACCTTCTCAACCTTAACGTTATATATTTCTTCAACGGCTTTCTTTATCCCGATTTTTCCTGATTTTTTGTCAACGCAGAAAGTATACTTGTTCCCGGCAGACGCCTCGTTGGATTTTTCGGTAACAACGGGAAATTTGACAATCTTAAACTGTTCACCCTTCATTGTTCTTCTCCAAGATATTCTTTTATTGCGCCAAAAACGCTTTTTTCCGCAATTACCCTGTCGGACTTAAGAACTTCATAAGCGCTTAACTGATTTGAAAAATCGTACGTAACCGAGCTTATATTCTTCAGGGATTTTATCAGATTTCCGTTACTTGCCCTGTCGTTGGCAAAAACAAAAAGAATTTTTTCATTTTCGCACCCTGCCTTTTTGAGAAAACCGGCAAAAACTTTTGTTCGGGGGCTCTCCAACTTCTCCGGCATAAAAAGGGCAAATCTGTCTTCATGCATTTTGTCTTTGAGAACTTCCCTGAGCGCGCTCTTCTTTACCTTCTTGGGCAGGCGCTGTCCGTAATCTCTCGGGCTCGGCCCGAAAACAACTCCGCCGTGCCTCCATAACGGAGTCCGGCTGGAACCTACCCTCGCGCGCCCGGTGCCCTTCTGCCTCCAGGGCTTTTTACCGCTTCCGGAGACTTCTCCCCTTGTCTTTGCAGAAGAAGTTCCCTGTCTCCTGTTTGCCATATGGGCATTGACATAATAATAGATTATGTCTTTATTCAGAGGCTTGCTTATCAGTTCCTCAGGCAGAGACTCCTCCGCAACAATTTTTCCCTGCATGTCGTAGACATTTATCTTTTTCATTTTTTCAACGCCTTTCTCACCACTATATATCCGTTTGAAGGTCCCGGCACCGCACCTTTCAGGAGAAGAAGGTTCTCTTCCGGAAGAACCCTGACAACAAGAAGATTTTGCACCGTCACCCTTTTATTTCCCATATGTCCCGCCATGCGCTTGCCTTTAAAAACTCTCGCCGGGGTGGTTCCGCCTATTGAACCTGGGGCCCTGTGGGACATTGAGCCGTGAGTCGCGCCGCCGCCTTTGAAATGATGCCTTTTCACGACGCCCTGGAAGCCTTTTCCGATAGACCTTCCCGTAACGTCAACGTATTCTCCCTCTTTGAATATCTCCACGGTAAGTTTCTGCCCGACGGAAAATCCCTCGGCATCCTTATCGCTCCTCAGGCGCATTTCCTTCAGAACCTTCATGGCGGGAAGCTCTTTTTTCCTGAAATATCCCGCTGCGGGCCTGTTAAGCTTTTTCTCGGAGACTTCTTCAAATCCGAGCTGAACCGCCGTGTAGCCGTTTTCCTTCTCTTTCTTTATGTCAGTTATCCAGCAGGGCCCTGTTTTAACTATCAAAACAGGGAGAAGTCTGCCGTCCTGCCCCGCAAACATCTGGCTCATACCGATTTTTCTGCCTATTAAACCTATCTTCATTCCTCTTCTCCTCGCACACAACACACGCTCCGAATGAATTCTTGCCTGTGATTATCAACTGAGTTTCATCTCAACTTCCACGCCGGCAGGTAAATTTAGCTTGCTGAGCGAATCTACTGTCCTTGCAGTCGGTTCTATCACGTCTATCACTCTCTTGTGAACCTTTATCTGAAACTGCTCCCTGCTTTTCTTGTTTACGTGGGGCGAACGCAAAACCGTGTAAACTTCTCTCTTTGTCGGAAGAGGGACAGGCCCGGAAATCTTTACACCGGTTTTTTTGAGCATCTCTATGATCTCTTTTGCAGACTGGTCCAGCAGCCTGTTGTCAAAAGCCTTTAGTTTAATCCTCATTCTTTTTCTTTCCATGACTCCTTCTTTGTTGACATCCATAACGTTCCCTTGGATTTTGGAGTTGCAATATAAGCAAAATGGTTATTATAACACAAAAAAAATAATTTGCAACAAAAATATTTTACTTGCTTATTTCCGTTACGGCTCCCGCGCCGACGGTCTTTCCGCCTTCCCGCACGGCGAAGCGCTGGCCCTTTTCAAGAGCCAC
>JAFGKM010000080.1 GCA_016928555.1 Candidatus Omnitrophota bacterium
ACCTCCGTGGAACGGCGGCCGCGGACATTACGGCAAGTGTTTTTCGGTCATGCTGGCAGGCGGAGGATTCAAGGGCGGATGCGTTGTGGGAGCATCGGATGAAAAGGGAGAGACCGTCAAGGAGCGTCCGGTGTATCCGCATGACCTGCTGGGCAGTATATACGAACTGATGGGCATAAACCCGGAAGGGAGTATGCCCGACCCCCAGGGGAAACCGGTAAGGATATTGCCTCCCATTGAAAAGGGCGAGGGAAAAGGGCTTTTAAGAGAGATAATGTAGCCTGTAACATCAGCAGGCAGGAAAATATAAAAGAGGATGACATGAAAAAAATTGTTGCGGCGGCCGCAATTCTTTTTTGGACTGCAAGCGCTTTCTGCCAGACTGCTTCAAGAGTTCCTTCCGTTGGATACGCCTATCCGGGAGGGGGACAGCAAGGCTCTGTTGTTCAGGTAACGGTAGGCGGCCAGAATCTAAGGGGTGTTGTCGGAGCCCACATATCCGGAGAGGGAGTCAGTGCAGTTGAAGTAAAATACATACCGATTCTTAATGCTCTCCAGAGGCAGGAACTCCAGAAAAGGCTGAAGGCAATCAGGGAAAAACGCATGCGCGCGGCGAAAGCGGGACGCATAAACCCCGCCGCCAAACAAGAAGAAAAGAAAGACAAGGCAGGGCAGGAAAAGACAGAAGAGAGCGGAAAACCTGCGGAGGAGCAAAAGCCTGTGGAGCTTCCCGAACATCCCCTTCTCCTCAACCTTGAAAACCTGACTCCTTATCAGCTCAAGCAGGTGGTGGATATTTTCATCCCCTTTCAGAGACTGCAGGTAAGCCGCTCCATCCAGGAGATGGCACTGCTTGAAATACACATAGAAGAGGATGCCCCTCCGGGGAAAAGGGAGCTTCGTCTGAAAACTTCCGGAGGCCTTACCAACCCCCTGTTTTTTGAGGTTGGAACCGCCCCTGAAATCTGCGAAACGGAACCGAACGGGCCGTATAATGCGCCGGCAGAAGTCTCCGAATTGCCTGCCGTTCTCAACGGGCAGATTATGCCGGGAGACGCAGACCGTTTCCGGTTCAAGGCCAAACAGGGACAGAATCTCGTCATAGAAGCCCGGGCGAAGCGTATCATGCCTTACCTTGCAGACGCCGTGCCGGGATGGTTTCAGGCGGTCATGATTCTCTACGATGAAAATGGCAATGAAGCAGTTTATGCGGACGACTACCGCTTCAGTCCGGACCCAGTCATCTTCTACAATGTGGCGAGAGACGGCGAATACACCCTTGAAATAAGGGATTCCATTTACAGGGGGCGCGAGGATTTCGTGTACCGCGTTTCCATAGGAGAAAATCCGTTTGTTGCCGGGATATTTCCTCTGGGCGGCAGAAGCGGGGAGAAAACCGTTGTTTCTGCCGAAGGATGGAACCTGTCCGAAAAATCACTGGTTCTGGATACCAGCCCCGAAGGTACTTTCATAAGGGAAACCTCCCTGAAGGAAGGAGACGTGTTTTCAAACAGTATCTGTTACGCTGTGGACAACATTCCCGAATCTTTTGAAAACGAGCCGAACGGCTCTCAGAGAACGGCCCAGCATGTTTCTATTCCAGTAACCGTCAACGGGCGCATCTCCGAACCGGGGGATGCCGATGTGTTTGCGGTAAAATGCCGTGCCGGATATGAATTCAGTGCGGAGGTTTATGCCCGCAGGCTCGGCTCGCCCATGGACTCCTTGCTTGTCCTGGCAGATTCTTCGGGACGCATTCTTACCTCCAGCGATGACAGCGAAGACAGGGCTTCCGGGCTTAACACCCATCATGCGGATTCCATTCTTTCCTTCAGGGTTCCGGCAGACGGAACTTATTTTCTTCGCATCGCCGAAACCCAGGGACACGGCGGAGGCGAATACGCCTACAGACTGCGCATGGGACCCGCTTATCCTGATTTTGAACTGCGCGCGACCCCCTCGGCGGTCAACCTTAATGCAGGCGGCTCCCAGGCCGTTAAAATCCACGCATTGAGAAAGCGGGGCTTTTCAGAAAATATTGAACTTGCCCTCGCCGGAGAAACCCACGGCTTTACAATACAAGGAGGGTTTATCCCGGCTGGCAGGGATTCAGTTTACATAACCCTGACAGCCCCTTTGCAGACGGAGGATTCTCCCTTTGCCCTCACTATTGAAGGGCGCTCGGTTATCAACGGACAGGAAGCGGTGCGGCCCGTAATTGCCGCCGAAGAAATGATGCAGGCCTTCGCCTATTTTCACCTGGTTCCTTCAGGAAGTCTTACCGCTTCGGTTTTGAGGCCGCGGTTCAGAGGTCTTTCTATGAAGCCGGAAACAAGCGGGACATTGAGAATCTCGCCCGGCGGCGAGGCGGAAATCAGTGTGTCTGTCCGTTCTCTCATGAATCTTGCCACTCTTATCCCGCAAATGAAGGAACCGGCTGAAGGTATCTCCATAGCAAAGGTCAAGAGCGGGCCGGAGAAGCTTTCCTTTGTGCTTAAAGCGGACGCAGAGAAGGTCAAAAAGGGATTCAGAGACAACGTCATCGTTGAAGTTTTTTCTAATATTCCCGTGGGAAAACCCGATGAAAAAGGGGTCCGGAAAAAACAGAAGATATCGCTGGGGATTATACCGGCAATCCCTCTGGAAATTATTGAATAGGCAAGAGGCGTTTAACGTATGCTCAAGACTGCGGCTTCCGGCAAGAAAACAGGATATTGAAAAATGAAAACATTAATCTACAGGAGCATTGAATCAAGCGTTGAAGCAAGATTTTCGCGTTTCCGCGGGCAAAGCGCAGACGAGTATCACCTGGTCTTTCACCCCCTCAAGCCGGCCGGCATTGAGACACAGCTCGACTGGCTTTCCCGCGCATATGCAGATACCCTCGCCTCCGTCGGTATCAGCCCGGAGACCGCCGTATTCAGGCGTTTTTTCTGCAGCGACCTGACAAACCAGGCAGGGGTTCTCAAGAAAACACATTTCTCATTCTGTTCAGAAAGCGATAATCCCTGCGCAATATCCTGGATATGCCAGCCGCCCGGCCACACTGCAAAGGCCTGCATGTGGGCTTACCATGTTTGCGACAGAAAAGGACCTATTGAAAAAGAACTTGACGGAAATTGCCTGTCAGTCAGGCGAGGCGCTCTGACTCACCGCTGGACAGCCGGCGTCAACTGCACCGAAGGGGAAAGTTCGTACGAACAGACCCGGGGAATCTTTGACAAATACTGCGTTTTCCTCAGGAAAAACAAAATGACCCTTGCCGACAATGTCCTGAGAACATGGTTTTTTGTCAAGAACATAGACGGCAACTACAAGGGTTTTGTAGATGCACGCAGGGAATATTTCGCCGCCAACGGGCTGACGGAAAAGACGCATTTTATTTCCAGCACCGGGGTAGAAGGCTCCCACGTGGACCCTTCCGCAAAGGTGACAATGGACGCTTATGCCGTTTCGGGCATTGTCCCCAAACAGGTAAATTTCCTTTACGCTCCCGAAAATCTCAGCTCCACATATGTTTACGGTGTTACCTTTGAAAGGGGAACGGCAGTTTCTTACAGGGACCGCAGGCATCTGATTATATCGGGAACCGCAAGCATAGATAAAAACGGCGGCATACTTTACCACGGAGATGTCCTAAGGCAGCTTAACCGCACGGTGGAGAATATGGATGCGCTTCTTTCACGCGGCGGTGCAGGGCTGAAAAACATGGCGATTCTCATTGCGTACGTAAGAGACCCTTCGGATTACGATGTTGTCCGGGAAAAAATGGCTATGATATTCCCGGGAATACCTGCTATAACCCTGATTGCTTCTGTATGCCGTCCGGGCTGGCTGGTTGAAGTGGAAGGCATTGCTGTTATCCCAAATTCGGATGAAAACCTCCCTCCCTTTTAAGATGCTCCGCCTGTCGTTTATCCTGTGAAACAGTCTCTATTGGTTTAACTAAAAAATAACCGGCAACCGTTTGTCTCCACAGGTAAAATATTCTATAATATGGACGTGGCAGACCCCGGAGGGTTAGCCTAACTGGCAAGGCAGCGGATTTGAAATCCGCAAAATATATTAAAAATTTGCTTTCCCCTCTTTCAAAAGGTACAATTAAAGCAGACAGGGGGGATAAAAAACATGGAAATGGTTAAGGAGCAATACATAGTAAATCCTAATGGTATTAAAACTGCCGTTATATTGCCTGTAACGAGATATAGAAAAATCATGCAGGATTTACACGACTTGGCTGTCATCGCAGAAAGGAAACAAGAGACTGTCTTCAAATCTGCAGATTTCATAAAAAGACTAAAAGCAGATGGAATCCTATAATATAGAGTTTAAACGTTCCGTAGAAAAAGATGTACGCAAAATCCCAAAATCAAACGTCTCTGTCATCATTGAAAAAATTAAGCCCCTTTCATCAAATCCATTTCCTTCAGGGATTGTAAAACTTCGCAATACAGAAAACATCTATCGTCTGCGTGCAGGAGATTACAGGATTGTTTATCAGGTAATAACGGAGAGCAACACGGTAATCATTCACTATATAAGACACCGAAAAGACGCATACCGTTAAACCCTTTCGCTTCTTTACCTCTGCCTTTAAAATATCATATAATATGAAAGGATAAACATGCAGGAGGGTTAGCCTAACTGGCAAGGCAGCGGATTTGAAATCCGCCGTCCGCAAGGACATGGGGGTTCGAGTCCCTCACCCTCCGCTTCTTTGATTGAACACCCATGTCCGAAAGGGGTGTGGGGAAAGAAGCGTTCCCCACGCTTTAGGGGGAATATTAAGGGGGATTTGTCCCCCTTAAAGAGCGAAGCGAGACATGGGGGTGTATTCGAGTCCCTCACCCTCCGCCACTGAAACCAGTTCGAACCCTCTTCCCCTCCTTTGCAAAGGAGGGTTAGAGAGGATTTTATTCTTCCTCCGCATTTTTTGATTTTTTTACTTGACTGCTATTACACCAAGAGTATATAATACCTTTGGTAGTACATTATTATACCTTGCAAGGTATATATTATATCCTTAAATATATTTTATCAAATTTATTTTTCTTAATCGCAGAGAGAGTGTGAGAATGCCGTTTAGGAGAGGAGAAATGAAAGACAACAAATTCAAACTTCCTGAAGAATGGCTGAAACAGTCTTCTTATGACTTTGAAACAGCAGAGGCCCTGTTTAAAACAGGCAGATACATTTACACGGTTTTCATGTGCCATCTGGCAGTTGAGAAATCTCTGAAGGCCTTTTATGCAAAAATGTTCAAAAAAGATTCTTCAAAAACCCATGACTTAATTTACCTTGTGAAAAAGGTTGAATTAGAACTCCCATCTCAGCACAGAGATTTTCTGGAAGATCTGAACGGCTTGAGCGTTCCGGTTAGATATCCGGAGAAGATTGCGAACCTTTTGAAACAGTACAAAAAAGAAAACATAAAAGGACTGCTGAACAAAACAAGAGAGTTACTATCATGGCTAAGAAAATTGATATAAAACAAATAGAGAATACTCTGAAAGAATTACTGCAAGACAAGGGAATAGACATCCATAAAATTGTTCTCTTTGGCTCTTTCGCAAAAGAGACCGCAAAAAAAGACAGCGATATAGACATAATTGTGGTTTCGAAAGATTTCAGAAATAAAGACATATTTGCAAGAGTCCGAATAACGAGAGGAATTCACAGACAACTTGTGGAAAAAATTGTGAAACCCTTTGATATTATATATTATTCCGACAGGGAATGGGAGCAAGGGAATTCCGTAATAATAAACACAGCAAAAGAAGAAGGTATTGTCATACACGGATAAAAATGGACCCCAAAAAAATAGGCAAGAAAATAAAACTGGCACGGGTAGAGGCAGACTTGACGCAGTTACAACTCGCCGATAAAATTCACGCCAAACAAAAAAGTATCTCACGATACGAAACCGGTATCACCGTGCCATCAGTGGAAACACTGCTGAAAATCGCCAAAGTGCTGGGCAAACCCCCTGGCCACTTCCTCGATGACAATGTGTAATTACAGAAAATTATACTGGAGGAAATTTAATGCCTCGTATATTTGACAACATAGAAGAGAAACTTTTGCCTACGCTTAAGGGAACAATAGATCGGTATATTCCGGGCACATAGTTTACACATTCCTGTGCAGCGGCCTCACTGAAACAGGAGAACAATGAATTCCGCAGAAAGAGTTATCACTGCTTTAAGGTTTGAACAGCCCGACAGGGTGCCTGTATTTGAGCTTATGATAGACCCCAGAGTTATTGAGGGAATTTGCCATGGATGCTCTTACTCAGATTTTGTCGAAAAAATGGATTTAGATATTGCGATTACAGGCACTCCTTCCTCTTTATACCGTCACGAAAAAATCCCCGGAGAAGAAGATATGTTCAAGACCGAATGGGGGGAAATCAGAAAAATTACAGGGGAGATTGTTTCCTTTCCCGTTAAATGCCCAATACAGTCAAAAGAAGATTTAGAAAACTATAAACCTCCCGACCCTCTGGATCCTTACAGATTTGAGCAGCTGCAGCTTCTGGTAAAAAGATTCAAGGGAAAGAAGGCAATTGCAATGCATCTGCACGATGCTTTTTCTTATCCCACATACCTGCGCGGAATGAGCGAGCTTTTGATGGACATAGTTGCTGATCCGGATGTTGTAAAAACTCTGGTAAAATTATCTGTGGAGCATACAAAGGAAATAATCAGAAAAGCTCTGAAGATGGGAGCGGAGATAATCCTTTTCGGAGACGACTACGGCGGGACAGGCGGCCCTTTAATTTCACCGCGCCACTTTGAAGAATTTTTTCTGCCGGGCTTAAAAGAGGTTGTTGAAACAGTTAAGGAAAACGGAGGCTACTGCATTAAGCATACCGACGGCAATGTCAATTCAATACTGAGCATGATAATAAAAACAGGGATTGATGCCATCCACCCTCTGGATCCGATTGCAGGCATGGATATAAAAGCGGTCAAGAATAAATATAAGATTTGCGTAATCGGCAACATTGATACGACAGAACTGCTCAGCAATGCATCTCCAGAAGAAGTGAAAAGAGCAGTGAAAAAGACAATTGAAGAGGTTGCTCCCGGAGGTGGATATATTATCTCCTCAAGTAATTCCATTCATTCCAAGGTAAAACCGGAAAATTATGCGGCAATGCTTGAGGCGGCCAGAATGTACGGCAGGTATGATTAAAAATTTCCCGATTGCCTCCATCCATGGCATATTAACCTCCTTTTTCATAAGATTAATATACAGGAATGTGTAAACTATGTGCCCGGAATATACCGAGATTCGCCAGCTTAATACTGGGTAAGGAGTTTAAGAAACTCAAAAAGGAGCCAAAAGCGGTACAAGATTAACAGATAGCTCAACCCTG
>JAFGKM010000081.1 GCA_016928555.1 Candidatus Omnitrophota bacterium
ACGCATCTGGCTCTGGGGATATTGGCAGGGCTGTAATTAGCAGGTTCTGCAACTGTCCATGCAGGGGAAGCGCTTGCGCCCTGGAAATATTGAAGGGTTGCGTCATAGGCGCCTGTTGAGGTATCGGTACACGGATAATATTCTGTTGCATACCCTGCATAGTTCATCCAGTAGAGGGCATCCTGCAGGCCTGCTTCGGCTGTCTGCAGTGCGATGGATTTGTCTTTGTAGTAGTGAGCTCTTCTTATTGCCGTGCTTGAGGATATGACTACGGCGAGTATGAGGGCGGCAAATATTATGACCATTACAAGCACCATTATCATAGCCAGCCCTTCGGAGCTTTTTTTGCGTCTTTGCCTCATTTTTCCCTCCGACTAATTATACCACAGAAGGAGTGTCAACGCAAGTCGTTTTTTCAGGACTAAAATTCCAACATAGAGCAGTTGAGCGCCGGTAGCCGCAACTCTTTAGGTTGCGCCGGAATGAGAGCGCAGATTTTATGGTTCGCAGGCTGAAGACCTGCGGCTACCATATAAACAAATTACTGATGTCGGAATTTTAGTTCAGGAGTTATTTCGAGAAATCTGAAGACAAGGGCAGAAAGAGAATTTCTAAACATACCACAAATCTCCCCGTACCCCCCTTTGCAAAGGGGGGATTAAGAGGGGATTTCAATATGCTCTGAGAGCAGTTTTTCCGCGTTTGAAGAGAGAATTTTTATCCTTGTTTCGTCTGTGATGTCCGCCCCGAGGACCGCACCTATATAATAGTTGTAGCTGAACCACGGCAAATCCGTTCCGAAGACAATCCGACCGGTATCCGCCTCGCCGGCAAGCTTTTCCAGCGGGCCCCTGTCGTTCAGGACCGCGCACAGTTCAAGATAGACGTTGGGAAAATCCTTTGTCAGTTTAACCGCTTCGTCCCATGCGTTATGGCAGGAATGTCCCAGCAGAATCCGCGCGCCGGGGTATTTCTCCGCGATTTTGCGTACCTGGGCGGGGCCGCAAAGGTCCGAACTGCCCCACGTATGCAGAAGCACCATAAGTTTCCTCTCTTCCGCCATATTCAATGCGGATTCATACCGCGGGTTTGTTATGGAACAGCCGTGGTAGCTGGCAAGGAATTTAAACCCGACATAAGTATTCCCGTAATACCTGTCAAAGGACTGCAGGTCTTTTTCTATAATTTTGGGGTGGTTGGGGTTTATGGCGCAGTAAGCACGCAGTCTTTCGGGATATCTTCTTACCGCCTCAATGTTCGCCCTGTTGCCGATATCCGGAGAAAGCAGTGCGGCATGGTGGCAGAATACAAGCATTTTTACCCCTGACTTTTCCATGCTTTTTACCATGGAGTCCGCATCGGGGGCGGGGAAGTGGATTGCGCAGAGACTTCCCATATGCCCGTGCAGGTCGTATACGGGGAAGTCTTTGAACCGTCCCGTTTTATAAAATTCCTCTCTTAACCGGCTTTTCATAACCTGACTCCGGAGATTATTGAATCAAGATTTGTCCATGATATCTTTTTTTTGTCCGAATCTAAAAGGTTGCAGTGAAGGACTTCGCAGATTGAGCTTTCAGGGTATCTTTCGGGAAATCCGCTTCCGAATACAATCCTTCCGGCTCCGAACTTTTTCGCCGCCGCTTCCACCTGTTCGTGTCCAATGGCGAGAAGGCTGGTTTCCAGATATACGTTTTTGTAATTTTCCAGAAGGGGCCATGTGTACCTGTTTGTACCCCATACGCCTATGTCGCAGAGGATGCAAAGCAGGGCAGGGTACTGTTCCAGCAGGTTATAAACGCCCTCCCATGAACAGCCCTTTTCCATAGAAAGAAGGAGGGGAATTTTCCGGTCGCTCACCTCGTCAAGGAAACCTCCGAAAACCGTCCTGTTCAAGAGAAAACGGTGTATGTCCGGGAATGCCCGCAAGGCGGCAATCCGGTTTTCCTTCATGTCCCGGAAGAAACATCTTGTTATGACCTCTCCGGTCTGCGGCGGAAGGATTGTCCAGCATCCGCAAAGACGGGGATGTTTTCTTATCATTGCGGAAAGCATTGCGTTGCCTTCCGCCGGAGAGAAGTTATGCTGGGCGATATGCCAGACAATCGCTTTTTCTATGGACTGGCGGTCCATCTCTTTTATCAACTCTTCAGCCTCTGCCGCAGGTTTATATACGGTCTTGGCATGCCTTCCGACGTATAAATTCGCATCAAAAAACTTGAATTTCATATGGAAAACTCCCTTTTTCAGATAGTTTAGCAGGTTTTAGCCAAAAAGACAATCAGGGCGGAAAATGTTATAATTGGATGGTGGAGAGAATTAAAAATCCCCCTGTTTCCCCCTTTATCAAAGGGGGAATTAAAAGGGGATTTGAGAGGGTAGAAAATGAAAAAAGTCTTTTTATCGCCTTCAACGCTGAATTTATTCAGGGAATGTCCCCGCTGTTTCTACCTGCATATGAAATACGAGATAAAGCGTCCCCGGGGACCCATGCCTTCCATCGCCATAGGGCTGGACAGCGTGTTCAAGAAGTATTTTGATTACTACCGTTCCATAGGTGAACTGCCGCCCGACCTGCGCAAGGAGATGAGCGGGCATCTTATAGAGAGGCTGAAGCCCACTTATTACTATGATATAAGCAAAGGGTACTGCATCCTCGGCAAACTTGACGACTGCCTTGTTACGGACGAAGGGACATATGTGCCTCTTGACCATAAGACAAGAGCCAGCGCCGCAAGAGACGTCCATCCCGCCTACCAGCTGCAGATGGAAGTCTACTGCATGCTCATGGACGGCAACGGCCTGAAAGCGGGAGACAGGGCGTATCTCCTCTATTACTTCCCTTTGAGCGTTAGTCCGGAGGAAGGCGCCGGCAGTATCGCTTTCGGGATGGATATAAAGAGGGTGGACGTGGATGTGAATCATGCCGAGGAGGTTATCAAACAGGCGGTAAAATGCATTGAATCTTCAGCGCTTCCGGAAGCTTCCGAGGAGTGCGAATATTGCGGATGGATTGAGCAGGCGGGCGGAAAATGGCCTTCTGTTTCGGACGTAAAGAGTCAGCGTGAGTTGAAAAGGGAAGCGCCCGAGCCGGAAGTGGCGGAAGAAGAGCAGGAATATAAGGATGAACTCTTTTGAATAATTTTCGTGGCATAAATGCCACCGCTACAAAAACGGGAATGTAGCGGTGCGATTCATCGCACGGTATTTTTATAATGGAGAACATATACAGGAAGGTAAAACGGTTTGCCGGAGAGAAGGCTGTCATAAGTAAAGGCGATAAAATACTTACTGCTGTTTCCGGCGGTCCTGATTCCGTACTGCTCCTGCATCTCCTCAGCCGGCTTTCCGGAGAAAAGGGTTTTTCCGTAAAAGCCGCCTACATCCATCATAACCTGAGGAAAGAGGCGGACGCGGAACTTGTTTTTGTAAAAAAACTGGCTGAGAATCTTTCAGTCCCGTTTTTTTACAGGAATATAAGTATAGAGGGTAAAACCGGAATTGAGGAGCAAGCGCGGATAAAGAGGTACAGGGCGCTGTATGAAATTGCAAAGAGGGCAGGGTGCAACAGGATAGCGGTAGGCCATACCCTTGACGACCAGGCGGAGACAGTCGTGATGCGGTTCATAAAAGGGGCGGGGCTTGCCGGGTTGCGGGGCATTCTCCCGGAAAAACATCTTTTCAAAAACAGAGATATTTCCGTAATCAGGCCTCTGCTTTGCCTTGAAAAGAAAGAGATTCTGAATGTTTTGGATAAAACGATGATAGACTACAGGATTGACCGCTCCAATTTTTCGGATGATTTTTTAAGAAACAGAATACGCTCGGAAGTCCTTCCGCTTCTTTTGAAATACAATCCGGGTGTAAAAAAACAGATTTCCCGTATGTCGTTCCTTGTTCAGGATGACTTTGCTTTCATGGAAAAATCCGCGGAACAAGCGCTCGCCGGCATTCTTGATAAACAGGGAAAAAACATTGATGTCAGGGCTTACCGCAAATTGGATATCACTTTAAAACGGCTTACCGCCGCGCTTCTCATAAAAAAGATTACGGGCAGTCATTACCGTTCCTTCAACAGGATAAAGCAGGTTATGGAGTATCTGGAAAAAGGCGACAGGAAGCGGTTGAGCGCAGAAAAACTCGCCGCCGTCGTCTCCGGCAAAAAGTTTTAGAAATATGACCGGTTTTTCGTGGCATGAATGCCGCCGCTACAAAAACGGGATTGCCGCACTCCCCCGCCTACGCCAAGGCTACGGCGGGTAAACCTCGCAATGAAAATGTAGCGGTGCGATTTATCGCGCAAATGGATGTAATGGTAGTTTTAAAAATACATGTTTTCCGCCATAAGATACTCAAAATCCTTCTCCACCTCGTTGGTCTTTATATGCTCAACATTCTTTGCAACGATTTCACTCAGTTTCTGCGAATCTTTACAGAGGAGAATTTCCCTCGCCCCTTCAAGAGCACCATTGCCTATTTTGATAACCTTGCTTTCATCAACATCGGGTATAAGCCCAATCTTCATTGCGTTTTTGACATCTATGAAATTGCCGAATCCGCCTGAAAGGTAAATCTTCTTAACGTCTGCAATATCAACCGGGTAATGCTTGAGAAGTATCTTCCACCCGGTCTTTATCGCGGCTTTTGACGTGATTAGCTGGAATATGTCGTTCTGCGTCAGTTTAAGGTCGCCAGTTATGGAAAAATCCTGCCGTATCCTTGCGTTTTTCGTCATGAGGTTTTTATCAAGAAGCTGGGCAAGCAGGTCTATCAGCCCGGAGCCGCATACGCCGATGGGATACTTGTTGCCTATGGTGGAATAGGCGATCCTCCCGTCGACAATCTCTATCTTCTTAATGGCGCCCGCTATACCGCCTATGCCGCAGCTTACCGCCGCGCCTTCAAACGCCCCCCCGGCGGCGCAGGAAGCGGAAATCATCCTGTCTTTGTTGCCGAGAACGACCTCTCCGTTTGTCCCGATGTCGATAAGAAGGGATATTTCCTCGTCCTTATACATGCCGGACGCCAGAATGTCGGCCACTATATCCGCGCCTACGTGTCCGCCTATCAGTGCACAGCCGTAAACCGTTCCCGCTTCGTTTGTGTGAAGCCCTATCTCATCAGGGGTTCTGACGACCGCATCCGTATGGGATGCCTCATAGGGGATAATGCCGAGGGACGAGACGTCCATGCCGCAGAACAGGTTGCGCATGGTTGAGTTGCCGACCACGGCGGTTTCGTATATGTATTGCGATATGTCTTCGCCCCTTTCTTTTGACAGTTCTCTTACCGCCTCGTTTATCTGGTCAACCGCCATCATGCGCAGATGGTGGACTCTCCTTTCCCTTTCGTCCTTCTCAAAATATTTTTTGTTCTCTTTGTCAACGAGGGTGTATTCAATCCTTGAAATGACGTCGTTGCCGTAGGATATCTGCGGATTTGTTTTTGCCACGGTCTCAAGGATGTCTCCGTTCTCCATGTCCACAAGGTCAAAAACAACGGTTGTGGTGCCCACGTCTACGGCGAGCCCGTATATTTTACCCCTGTAATTTTCAAGCGGGGTCCCGTTCTTGAAAATCCTGCTTCCTTTTCTTCGGTATACCGGGCATATGGGAACTTCTCTTTCCATGCCGTACTTCAAAATCTCATATTCCCCGAAATTTTTGATATATACGGTCATATCGGATTTATCCCTCACAATCCTTGCCTGGCAGGCGAGCCGCTCTTTGTCCTTCAGGTTGAAAGAATTTTCAATGTTTGTCAGCTGGTTGAGGTTTTCTTCTCCCCCTTCAATTCTGACGATGCACTTGCCGCACTTGCCTATGCCGCCGCATTCGGCGTTTATCTTCACGCCGGCCATCCTTGCAAACTCAAGTATCGTAAGGCCGGGATGCATCTTCAATCCGTCTTTACATTTTATAAACTGCGGGAATTGTATTTTGCACATTTTTTATTTCTCCTGGAAAAGCGTTCAGGTTCAGTTCCGAAAGTACGTATTTTGTTTCTTTTTATCAGGCGATTCAATTTTTCCTCTTGCTTCTTTGCATGCTTTTATTACGACGAATCCTCCTTCCCCGAAGCTTTTTTTGGGTCTCTGGACAGAGGTTATCTCGTCCGGCAGATTATAAAGCGTCTGGTAATAAGAAATATTATTAAATCCTGCAGATTTCAATAAAACGGTTAATTCTGCAACGCTGAAAAATTTTGCCTGTTTGTAAAATACGCTTTTTTTATATTGGTAAAACTTACCTAAAAAGCTGTCTTTATCTACGATGCCTAAAATAATCTCGCCTTTTTTCTTTAAAACCCTGTATGCTTCTTTTAGTACTTTTCGCGGGTTTTTTACAAAACATATGGTTATTATAATTGCAGCGTAATCGAACGCGGCATCCTTAAAAGGCAGATTTTCCCCTCTGCCGGGCTGTACCCTAATCCCTCTCTTTTTTGCGGTTTCAATCATTTTTTCCGATGGGTCAATACCATATTGAATTCCCAGAGGAGCGGCAAATCTTCCTGTGCCCACGCCAATCTCCAGTCCCCTGCCTTTTTTTGGCAAAACTTTTTTCAGGACATTCAGTTCGGAAAGATAGACAAATCTGTTCCTGTCGTACCATGCATCGTACCGTTCGTGATATTTATCAAAAACGCTCTTCATAGGTCAAGGTCTCCGAGCCAGCCGTCGTAAAAATTTTTAAGGATTTCTTCGTCCATTTCCCTGTCTGCCGTATCCTCAACGTCTTTTTTTCTGAAAGAATACCTGTAACCCGCGCAATACGTCATTATTGTATTGTAGGCGGAGGTTATTTTCCCGAACATCTCTTCGGATTCTTTAATATCGCCGTTTTTGCACCTGTCAGGGTGATATTTCAACGCCAGTTCCCGGTAGGCGGTTTTTATCTCGCGAAGAGTTGCGCTTTCCCCAAGTTGGAGCGTTTTTCTCGCTTCGTCAATCTCTTTAAAGTTCATTATTCCTTGAATTTGCCGGATATATCCTGCGCGGCAAGAATTATCGGATACATAGTGGGAGCGCTTGTCAGGTAAGGATGCGTCGCCACCTGCAGTGTTTCCAGTTCAGTGCATGACATCCTTTTCTGGATAGCGATGCCTATCACATTTATCATCTGCGCACAGGATATGCTGCAGCTTACCTGTCCGCCCAGTATTATTCCGGATTGTCTTGAAAAAATCAATTTCAGCTTGCTTTTATGAGCCCCCGGCAGAGAAGCGGGGTGTTTGTCGAATCCGTCTACGCTTGCCGCCAATGTCTCAAAACCTTCGCTCTCCGCACTTTTTTCCGTAAGCCCCGCCGAACCAAGAACAAGGCCGTCAATATAGGTTGAATAGACGGCTATTGTCCCCTTGTTCTCCCGTATAAGCTTTATCTTGTAAAGGTTCGCTCCCGCAATTCGGGCCTCGGCCGTCGCCGTGGAAGCAAGCATTACCGCAATGGCTTTACGCGTATAGAAATCTCTCTTGCAGGCGCAGTCGCCTATCGCAAAAATATTTGAATCCAAAGATGTGCGCATATATTCGTCAACCAGTATTCCTTTACAGGTGCCCAGTTCCAGCCCTGCGTCAACAGCCATTTGTACATTCGGCTTTGACCCTACCCCTAGAATAATTCCGTCTGCGGGCAATTCTTTCCCGTTGCTTAATCTTACCTTTTCAACCCTGCTTGAGCCCATGATTTCTTCAACCCTGATGCCTGTTAAGACATCCACGCCGTTTTCTTTCAGCTTATCCCGCACCATCGTAGAAAATTCAGAATCAAATGAATTCTGCAGTAAATGCGGAAGTATCTCTACAAGGGTAACCTTGATATCTTTCAACTTGGAAACCTCATCGGCAAATTCCACTCCGATAAAACCTCCGCCGATTACAAGGACATTTTTGCACTGCTTAATTTTATTTATCACATCCTTCAGATATACCATGTCTTTTTTTATCTGGTAGACCCCCTGTTTTTCCACCCCCTTGATTGGTAAAACCATGGGGTTGGAACCGACTGCAAGCACCAGTTTTTCGTAAGAATAGCTGTCTCCCTTTTCCGTTTCCACCGTTTTTTCTTCCCTGTTTATTTTTACGGCTTTATCAACAGCTGTTCCTATGTTTTTCTGCTCCATGGCAGCCATGCCCAGCTTGTTTTCGTCCGGGGTTTTCAGGCTGGCAAACATGTAGGGGATGCCGCAGGGTATGACTCCTTCTTCAATATCTTTCATTACGGTAATGCTTTTTGAAGGATAGTATTTCCTTGCCGTTATTGCGCAAACTACTCCTGCGGGGCCGGCTCCGACTATAAGAACATCAATTTTTTTATTCATGCGTTCTCCTTTGCCCCGAATTTTCCTTGCATATCTTGAATTGTGAGGGGGCTATGATTTATCGTATTATATCCTTTTGTTTTTGAGATTCAAGCATTACGCAAATGCTGTGCAGTACTTTCATGTTGTTTTCTTTGCAAAACTCTATTGCTTTCTCGCTCTCCGCTCCGGGCTGAAGCCAGACTCTCTTTATGCCTTTTTGCAGGCATTCTTCCACTATCTTTTCGGTTACAGCGGGCGGGGTTACTACATCCGCCACATCTATATCAACAGGGATGTCGCTTAAGTTTTTGTAACAAACCCTGCCCTCAACCCGGCTCATATGCGGATTAACAGGGTAGACTTCGTATCCTTTTGCGAGTAAATCTTTCATAATCTTATAGGCATACTTGGATTCATCCCTGAATGAGCCTATAACGGCAAAACTTTTCCTGCTCAGAAAGTCTTTGACTAAATTTTTCATTTTAACCTTGCCGTGCAAAAAAGACCTCATAAAAACTATATTTGTATTGTTACCCCTGCCTTAACGGCTATAAAATTTTCTCCGTATTCTTCGGCAAAAGCCGCCTCGGCTTTCGGCCCGGAACAGTGGGTAGGCCCGACCTTTTCCACCCCCATGTTTTTAAATTCGCTTACGATAAAATCAAGGATGCGCTTGTCCTCATCCAGCAAATGAAACCCGCCCATCACAAGAAACAGGCGCTCTTCCTTGAATTTCTTTTTAATCTCGTCAAGCATTTTTAAAATGCCGGGATGTGCGCATCCGGTTATCACGGAAATTCCGTTTTCCGTCTTCGCTACCAGAGCCTGTTCAGGCATCGGATCGCCTTTGTAATTTCCGGATATCTCACCAGTAACCCGGATGTTTTTTGATATCTCCGCAAACTTTCCGGATTTAACCGGCATGCCTCCCGAAGCAGAAACGCTTTTTCTGAACTCTTCGGGAAATCCGGGGCATCCGTATACGGGCAGGTTTTTTTTCGCCGTTTTTAACAGGCTCCATAAACCGCCCGTATGGTCCCAGTGGTTGTGGGAGATGACCACCCCCTCAATTTTCCCTGCGGCAATATTCATTTGTTTCAGGTTGCCGATAAGCCATTCGCCTTTCTCTCCCGTATCAAAAAGTATTTTATCGTCAACCAGAACCGAAAATCCCCATCCGGTTTTCATCTTTCTGTCAACCGCCGCCTTGTCAAAAATTACCTGTATTTTCATTTTAATCCCCGCTCTTCATTTATACGGACCTCTTCAGTATAATATCTCCTGTTTTGGCATTCAATTTTTTCCCGACAACCGGGCATTTGACCGTAAGAAGAAAAAATAAAGGCGCCGAGCCGTTTTCATCCGACAATGTTTCAAAATTTCCCTGCCCTTTGCTTATAATCATATCCGCGCTGTTGAACAGCTTAATAAATTCCTCACTGCAGAGGGAAAGCAGGGTTCCCGGGATATCGGAACCTGATGAAACAATATCGGCGGCTTTGTTTATTCCTACAAACAGAGCGTCTTCAATCGTTACATCGTTTATTGCGGGTTTTTCTCTGACCGCATACACCAGTTTTTTGGCGGGATAGAGAGCCTTTATTTCTTCTGCAAGAATTTTGTCAAAAACAATCTCTCCCGCGTTATCCCCGATAAAAAGTATAATATTTGAATGTTTGAGTTTTTTCTTAAACTCCTCATAATGAAACAGCTTTTTGTTCAGTAACGCGCTTTCCTTTTTCAGAATTTTAAAAACCTCTTTTTCCGGCCGGACGCCGTGGTTGGCTCCGTAATCTATTATATTGCCGGCGATGGAAAGTTCCAGGCCGGTAAGCAGTCTGTCATTTGATTTTTCAACCTTTTGCTTTAGTTTGCCGTAAATATTTAAGGCAAGCCGGTTGCTCTCCTGTTTAAGTTCTTTATAAGGGTCGTCTTTTCCGAGAGCGGTTTTAATGATATCATGGACGGTTTTACCCATCTCCGGCGGCGAGGATGTCAAAGGAAACGAAGGAATAACCCTTGCTATTTCATCAACAATAAACTTCTGGGTTTTTTTGTCCGCTCCCAGTATCTTTGCCGATTCAATGCCCTGCTTGAAAAAACAGGGGATGCACTCCAGATATGTTTTCATTTATAATAAAGCCTTTTAAAAAAATCTTTACTTGCCGTTCCAGCCGGCAAGCCCCGCCCATAGCCACCATGCCGCATATGCCTTGAGATTTGCATTAAGGGGCTGGCTGTGCGCAGAGCCGCACCTGTACCAGTCAACACCCTCCCTGTGCGAATTTTGCCATTCTGCCGCCCAGTTGCCTCCTGTATAAGAACAGTCGTCTCTTACCTTCTTGTCTCCGAAGTATCTGCCGTCGGGGTCGTAACTCTCAATGTCTTCAAAATCGTATAGAATTTTGTTGTTCGCCTCGCAGTAGCGCCGTATCTGGCGGTTTCTCAAGTGCAGGTTTCCCGAGAGTCCCGAGCCGTCGGTGTGGCCGGTCATGTAAACAAAACGCACGTTTGGATAATCCTTTTCCAGTTTGCTCATAAGATTCAGATAGGTGTTTATATCGCCCTCGCTGGCCGAACTTGCCTGTCCGCACCATGACCACATGATTACGTTTGTTGACGGATGAGAATTAAGATACGACCTTGTGGTGGATGCCCATTCCGTTCGGTTTGGATTGCCGAGGTCCCGCGCCGGGCCGAGATTGCCGTCTTTCAAATCCAGCGCTCCGCCCGCGCCTCCTTCGTTCCATGCATAAAGACTGCCGGCAAAACTTACCAATCCTTTCATTCCGGAGGTTATCTGACTGCCGTGCGAAGTGTGTCCGTAGGCGATGTGCAGTTCCCTTTTGGCTTTCTCTATCCACTCTTTGGGTATCTTGCGGATATCCGTATTTCTGTGGTCAATGATGATGGCCGCATTTCCCGCGTAGTTATAATTCTGGCTGTAACCCCGGCAGGACATACAAACAAGCGTTGCAACTGCCGCCGACAAAAAAACAAAGCGTGTTTTCATTGCTTCCCCCTTGAAGTCACTGAGGTTCTGTCAAAATACGGCCCGCTCTTTTAAAAGGCGGACGGAGCAGCCGTTTCGCTCAGGTGCTGCGTGACAGATGAAACTTACGC
>JAFGKM010000082.1 GCA_016928555.1 Candidatus Omnitrophota bacterium
GCTATGACGGAGGCAATAAGGAAGAATGGGATGTTCTTTTCCAAAAATACTGCGGATGAATTCAAGCGGATATCTTGCTTTCTCTGCGAGAGAATTCTTTTAAACGGATTTATCAGCAAAATAACGGCAAAGAGAAGAACAATGCCGGGTTCCATACTGAATGAAAACGGTATATGGACAGGAGCGAGCAAAAATTTATCAATAAAACTTTTAAAACGGAAGAGAGAGATTGCGGGAAAATGAGCAAAAGGTACAAACGGAATATCTTTTCTGTATAAATGCACAAGAGCTTTTTGCTGGATAGAGGCAAGGAGAGAAAAAGCCCATAAAATCCAGAATACCCATATGTTTTTCCATGCGACGCGCCATCCTTCTTTCAAGATGTTTACGTAATTGCTTAATTTCCAGGAACAGCCGGGCTCCTTTTTCTCTCCGGATAAAGAAAGCCGCTCTCTGAGGACAAGAATAAGAACTATTATCGCAAGTCCAACCAGCACTATCCCCGCCAGCTGATTATCCGTCAAAATTCTCAATTTCACTCCGTGTCGATTGAATTATCCAGATAGGAGTTGATAACTCTCCATGAAATTTTCCCGTTTCTTGAGACCTGGTATTCAAGTACCATCCAGCCGCCTATGTGTCCGTCTTCAAAGTATGCCCGCACCCATTTTGTTGATACCACGTATATTTCTCTTTCCGAAGGAAATCTCATCGCTCCGCCCATAATGCCTTTGTACGGTATAAATTCAGGATGCTTCATAAGGTCGGTTTTTATGTCCATGACGGGATTTCTCAATCCTTTCTGTCTCAATGCCGCTATCTCTCTGGAAGATAACGGAGGCTGATACAGAGCTTTGTTTTTGTAGTATGCGAGAGAAGCCTCCATCAGCGTGTTTCTGTCCTGTATCAACTGATTTTCGTCGGCAATTTCCTTAACCTTCTCTATCATCGCCTTTCTCTCATATTCGGAGACGTTTAACGCTATCACCGCCCTGAAAATGAGAAATATCAGAAGAAGGTTCATCATCACCAGAAGGATAATCAGCCTCCCCTTGAACAGAAACGTCTCAAACGAATCTTTCTTCTTTATTTTCCCTTCCATTTTCTCCCCTCTTCTTTTTAATTATCCTCAAATTTGTACTGGCAGTATCTGCATATCTTTGCATTTTTAGGTACCCTTGACTTGCACATGGGGCATTTTTTCCCGCCTATGGCAAGAATGCTTGATACAGCTTTGATTATTGCAACAATGCATAAGATGGAAATCAGCCCCCATAAGAGCATCCACGGCAGTAAAAGTTTTATCTCAGTCATAAATTTCCCTTATCCTCCCAGACGATATCAAAATTCCAGCTCTTTTTCCCTTCTTCGCTGAATTGTGGAATTCCGCCGTCGTCTTTCAGGTTATCCGCAACGCTGTACACAATAAACCCCTTGTTTGTTCTCCTGTAGATATAATCCTTGCCTGTAAATGGATCCAAGGGGAGAGAGGGCAGGATTTCAGGGGTGAGTTGACTTAACGAGTCGGCAAACTTTCCATGTTTCTCTCTGTATATACGGTTTTCAATACCGATTTCTGCCGCACCCAACAGGGCGTCAAACCTGGCTTCCTGGAGGTTGACACGAGAAAGTGCGGGCAGAATACGCCTTGAGATAAAATATTCTTCTTCATCCAGAGCATGAATGCTTTCATCTGTTTTTCTTAATTCATCTCTCGCTTTCCAATACGGGTCTTTCGCGAGCAATATAAATTTTGAAATGGTTTGAAGGTAAAATACAATGTCATTTTCTGCGAAAGGGAGGTATGCGCTTATTAGTTCATTTTTTTTCTCCAGTTTTGTATCCGTCCCGAACAGATGGAAAAGTTCAAAAGTGTCTTTAATAAGCCCTTTTGAAATTCTGTTGTACACCCACAGGCCACCTAATATGCCTTCTCCCTGTAGGCCGAATGATACAATAAAAGATTCTTTTTCTTTTTTTATTTCATGGAGCGCTTCTTCGTAAAAACCAATTTCAGCCTCTCCTTTATTGACTATTTCTTGCAGAATGCTTATGGCAATTGAACCAATAGCTATTCTTACCAATGAGGAGATGAGAATAGGTTCATAAGATAATGATTTAGCTGTCCTGAAGCAAATCAGCGTGTGGTCTAATGCATTATCAATATTTCCTGATTCAGATTCTATTTTTGCCCTTGCTGCCAATAGACGTGCCGCTCCTCTTAGTTTAGCCAGATGAGGAAGCATTATTCCTGCTCCTTCCCCAAGCTCTTCATCTGTTAAGAAGCGGCATTTCATGTTAATCGCTTTTCCGAGCAATAGATACAGTTTTATAAATTCAGGGTTGTTTAGGATTAAATCGGTAATTCTTTTCTTCTGTTCCTCTGTCGCATCTTCCCATTTCACTGTTCCTTCATAGGGTATATATTGCCAATCATCTTTGAATGCTTCTTTGAGAGAATCGCTCAATTTAAAAACTTCCCTGTAAACCAGAGCGCCGTTTTCTTCATCGGGTATTTCCGGCAGGTTGAGTTCTTCTACTGTGGTGGGGATTCCTGCCTGTCTCATTTTCTGGAGTTCTGCTTCAAGCGGTGATACGGCAGATTGTTTTTCAACTGCTTTTGTAGACATGCATCCGGAAAAAAGGAATACGAATAGCAGGGGGAGGAAACATTTCTTTTTCATAATGGTTCGCCTCCTATTTCATATTACCACTATTTGAGCAATTTTGGAATAACTTTTGCTTTTTTCAGCTGGGTGGTGAAGAGCCGGGTGATTTCTTCTTTTGTAAGGCCGAGGCTTGCCGCCTGGTGGATTGCCTGGCCAAGAATCTCTGCGATAATCTTTTTCTTTTCCGATTCGGCTATCTGTTTTACTTCTTCGGAGATAAACGTACCGCCGCCCCATTTGCTGGTGATGATTTTGTCGTAGCGGAGTTCCCGGTAGGCGCGGGCAACGGTGTTGGGGTTTATCCGCAGCTGCATTGCCAGGTCTCTGACGGGGGGCAGTTGGTCGCCGGCTTTTAGTGCGCCGCAGGCAACGAGGTACTTAACCTGTTTGATGATTTGCAGGTAGGGAGCCAGTCCGTTGTTTGGGTTTATCTTTATTCTCATTTGTCAGATTGATTTCATCACCCTCACCCTGGTCTTGCCCTTACGGGCTTCGGTCACCCGCCTCACATACTCGGCGGGTGTGCCAGTCGATGCTCTTTATTCATCGCATCGGCACCCCTCTCCCCTCAAGGGAGAGGGAAAAAAGTGAGAGGTATATGCTTTGCTATCCGGCGAACTTAATTCTGCAATTTGTTAACAGCTCACTGTATTAACTCTTTAATACAATTTTACCGGAGGTTAATTGTTTTGTCAAGAGATGAAATATGAATTGCAAAAGAACCCCTCACCTTGTCCTTTCCCGCAAGGGTAGAGGGTAGAAGATTGAGATTGCCGCGGTCGCAACAAGAAGCGCTTCCTCGCAATGACAAGCGGTGGAGTTTCTCAGAGACTTTTTTGAAAAGAAAACAGAAAGTTGTATAAGAAATCAGGGCCGGGAGATTAGGGAGTTTTCCCAGTCGAGGAGGTATTGCTTGAACTGCCTGCCGAGCAGGTAGTCTCCGTAATCGCCGTCTTTTTTTATCACCCTGTGGCATGGAACGGCTATCAGGCGGGAGTTGTGCTTCAAAAATGAGGAAACATATCTGACTTTTCCCTTCAATCCGGCTTTTTCCGCAAGTTCGGAGTAGGTGATTGTTTTTCCGAAGGGGATTTCGCAGACTGATTGCATTATCCGCTCTTTTATAGTATCCTTTCTCTTTTCTGATTTTGACATAAAAAACCTTTTATAGTAAGATTAAAAGCCTTTTAAAATGAACTCATTAAATTCATCACCCTCACCCTGAACCTCTCCCCTCAAGGGAGAGGGGAAAAGTGAGAGATATAGTAAAGTTGTATATTTCGTTTGTATTGGGTTAAATGGAAAGCACAATTATATCACAGGTTAAATTTGACGAAAAGGGGCTTGTTCCCGTTGTCGTTCAGGATGCGGAAAGCGGCGAGGTTGTGATGGTCGCGTATATGAATTCCGAGGCGCTTTCAAAAACTCTTGAGACGGGAAGGATGTGCTATTACAGCAGGAGCAGGAATAAGCTCTGGGTCAAGGGGGAGGAGTCGGGCAACTGCCAGACTGTGAGGGAGATGTACGTTGACTGCGATAACGACACTCTCCTTTTCAAGGTTGAACAGAAGGGCGGCGCCTGCCACAAGGGCTACCATTCCTGTTTTTTCAGGAAGCTTGCGGACAATAAAAAAGAATTTTCTGTTACGAAAGAGAGGCTTTTCAACCCTGACGAGGTTTATAAAAAATGATGAAACAATACTATTCCAGGTTCTTGCTGATTGCGGTGGTGATAGCGTTGTGCATTTACGCGATATACCCGCCTGAGAAGAAGGTGCGCCGCGGGCTTGACCTGCAGGGCGGGGTGCACGTGGTGCTGGAAGTAGGCGAGGCGGAAGCGGAGGAGAGCTACATTTCAGACCTTGCGGACAGGGCGCTTGAGGTTATAAGGAACAGGATAGACGCCCTCGGGGTAACCGAGCCGATTATCCAGAAGCAGGGGATGAGAAGAATAATAGTTGACCTGCCGGGCGTGCAGGACCCGGATAAGGCGATAGACATAATAGGGCAGACCGCGCTTCTTGAGTTCAGGATTGTTTCGGACGATACCGACATGCTTTCGGCCGCTTTGCAGGGCAATGTGCCGGAGGGCTACCAGTTGCTGTATCAGAAGGAGAAGGACGACCGCGGTATATACAGGGAAACCGACCCGCTTCTGGTCAAGATTGAACCGGAGATGACGGGAAGGTATATTGAAGACGCGTTCATGGGCTATGACAATTCGGGGGTTCCCGACGTCAATCTGATTCTGAGCAAGGAAGGCGGGGCTCTGTTTGAGAGCGTGACGGCAAAGAACGTCAACAGGCGGCTTGCCATAGTGCTTGACGGGGTGGTAAGATCGGCGCCTTCAATCAGGGAGAGAATAAGCGGCGGAAGGGCGCAGATAACGGGGCGCTTCTCGGTTGAAGAAGCAAGGACTCTTGCTATAGTCCTGCGCGCCGGCGCGCTCCCTGCGAAGGTGGAGATGATTTACCGGGAAGTCGTGGGGCCGACACTGGGAAAGGAGAATATCACCCAGGGTTTCAGGGCAGCGCTTTACGGCGGCCTTGTCGTTGTAGTTTTCATGATAATTTATTTTGCGGCTTTCGGGCTTCTCGCGGATTTTGCCCTTGCTTTCAACGTACTGATTCTTCTGGGCGTGATGGTGGCGCTTCGGGGCGTTCTCACATTGCCGGGCATAGCGGGGATTGCGCTTACGTGCGGCATGGCCGTTGATGCGAATATCCTGATTTTTGAGAGAATCAGGGAGGAGATAAAATCCGGCAAGAGCCCCAAGGCGAGCATTGACTCCGGCTATAAGAGGGCATGGAGCGCCATCATTGATTCCAATATAACAACGCTTATCGTCGGACTGATACTCTTTTTCCTCGGGGAAGGCCCGGTGAAGGGGTTCGGCCTTACGCTGAGCATAGGCATAGTGGCAAATTTGTTTACGGCCGTCTTTGTCACAAAGTCCATTGTGGACTGGGTTATGGTGACGCAGAAGGTGGAAAAGGTGAGGATATAAATGGAGCTTATAAAAAACGCGCATTTTGATTTCCTTGGCAAAAGAAAAATTGCGTATATTTTTTCCTGTGCGGTAATAATCTGGGGGATGGTTGTTTTCGGTCTGCGGGGGAAGGAGAATTTCGGGGTTGATTTCATCGGCGGCGATATGCTCAACATAGAGTTTGGCGAAACAGTTTCGGCCGCGGAGATAAGGGAGGATTTGAAAAACCTGAATATCGGCTACTATTCGGTGCAGGCGCTCGGGACCGAAGTCCGGGAGTTTATAATAAAGAGCGCACCCGGCACGTCCGGGAGAATAATAGAGTTTTTAGAGGGGGAGCAAGCCGGAACTGCGGGAAAGAGCTTTACCGTCAAAGGGGAATCTTTCGTGGCGGCTTCCATGAGCGTCTCTTTGAGGAAAAGGGCTCTTTATGCTTTTCTCGCGGGCATTATAGGAATTCTTCTTTATCTTACCATGAGATTTGAGTTCAGGTTTGCCGTAGGCGCGACGCTTGCCATTTTTCACGATATGCTTTTTGTGGTGGCTATCCTTACACTCACGAAAAAACAGATAGACGCTTCCGTCATAGCCGCCCTGCTCACTGTCGCCGGATATTCCGTCAACGATACAGTAGTCATTTTTGACAGGATAAGAGAGAATATAAGGAAGACGAGGAGCACTGACTATGCCGTTATTTTCAACGAAAGCATCAACGAAACCCTCAGCAGGACGATACTCACTGCTTTGACCACCATGTTTGTGGTTTTCCTGCTTTTTTTCGTGGGAGGAGAGGCTCTTCATGTTTTCTCGCTCGTTCTGCTGATAGGAATAGGGATAGGTACGTATTCTTCAACTTTTGTCGCTTCGGCGGTTCTTATAGACTGGCATAAGCTCAGCCCGCACAAATTCAAGGTATGAAGGTAATAAGCGGATATCTGAAGGGAAAAAGATTAATTTTCCCAGAAGGAAGAGGTAGAAAATTAAGGCCGACGAAGGATTTGGTGAGGGAAGCGATATTTGACACTTTGAGAGGGTGGATTGAGAGTAAAAGAGTGCTGGACCTTTTTGCCGGAACCGGAGCGCTTGGCATAGAGGCAGTGAGCCACGGCGCGCAAGAGGTTTTTTTTGTTGAATCAGACAGGGATGCGGTAAATTCCATAAGAAAAAATATTGAGTACCTGAATATTTCAGATATCTGTACTGTAAAAAAAGGAAAGGCAGAGAAGGTTATAGAAACGCTTGAAAATGAAAAGTTTGACCTGATAATTGCCGACCCGCCCTACGATTATCCCGGGAACAAGATTTTACATATTCTGCAAAGCATCGCCGGACTGAAGGTTGCGGGAGACGAGGGAATAATCGTTTTTGAGCACGGGGACAGGGATAAGCTTCCGGAGGTTGAGGGGCTGGCTGTTTACAAGGAAAAAACTTACGGAAAGAGCATGGTATCGTATCTCAAGGCCGTGAAAAATGAAAAGGATAGCGATTTACCCGGGCAGTTTTGACCCTATAACGAAGGGGCATATGGACGTGATTGAAAGGGGCCTGTCGTTTATGGACAAGGTCATCGTTTCGGTTGCGGATTATTCACGGAAACACCTGCTTTTCACGACGGAAGAAAGAGTCAATCTCATAAAGAACATATATCGCGGCAACGACAGGGTTGAGGTTGACAAGTTTGACGGACTCCTGGTTGATTACCTTGACAAAAAAGGGATAAACATCATTCTCAGGGGATTGAGGGCAGTGTCGGATTTTGAGTATGAATTCCAGATGGTGCTTGCCAACAGGAAGCTCAACAGCAAGATGGAGACGGTTTTCCTTACGCCGGGAGAGGAGTATTTTTTCATCAGTTCGTCCATTGTCAAGGAAATTGCAAGTTTGAAAGGGGACGTGTCAAGGCTGGTGCCGGAGGTTGTGGTTCAGGCGCTGCGAAAAAAGTTTAATTACTGAAACAGAAAAGCATTTTTATTAAATCCCCCTATACCCCCCTTTTGCAAAGGGGGGATTGAGAGGGGATTTTCAGGTGGAAAGGGGGTAGAACAATGCCGAATCCGAAAAGGAGACATTCCAACAGCAGAACCGGAAAGAGAAGGGGCGGTAATCAGAAAACGAAGAAGTCGTCATTAAGCGTATGTTCTAACTGCGGGGCGTCAAAACTGCCTCACACCGCCTGCAAAGCCTGCGGTTATTATAAGGGAACTCCCGTAATAGAGATAAAGAAGAAGAAAAAAGAATAACGCATGGACAGAAAGAAAATCGTCATTGGAGTTGACGGGATGGGCGGAGACAATGCGCCTTATCCCGTCATTAAAGCCTGCCACATGTTTGACAAATCCGAAGGCATGGATGTCATCCTTGTCGGCGATGAAAAACAGATTAAGGGAAAGATTGACCTTGAAAAATATCCGTTTGTCTCTATACAGGACTGCGTAAACTACATAAAGATGCATGAAAAGGTCAATCTGAAACTTTTGAGAGAAAAAGAAAACAGCATGGTCAGGACAATAGGCCTTGTAAAAGAACGGAAGGCAGACTGCGCGTTAAGCGCGGGCAATACCGCCGCTTTTGTCTCTTACAGCATTTCGGAGCTGGGGCTTCTGCCGGGAATTGACAGGCCTGCGATTGCTCTTTTGATGCCGACAGTCGGCGGGTCTTTTACCATTTTCCTTGACGGAGGGGCGAACGTTAAGGCGAAACCCCTTCATCTGCTTCAGTCCGCATTTATGGGTTCTCTTTATGCCGAAGATGTCTTCGGGATAAAGTCGCCCAAGGTGGCTCTGCTTAATATCGGCGAGGAAGAGACAAAAGGCGACGACCTGCGGAGAGCGGCTTTTGAACTTCTCGGCAAAAGCGGGAAAATAAATTTTACTGGCAACATAGAAGGGCAGGATTTTTTCAGCGGCAAGGCGGACGTAGTGATTACGGATGGCTTTACAGGCAACGTGGTTCTTAAGGTTTCGGAAGGAGTGGCGAGGTCTTTCAGGACTATATTAACGAAGGATATAAGAAAGAGCTTGAGGGGAAAGATGGGCGCCATGCTTATGAAAAATATCCTCAAGGATTTCGCAAAGAAAGGCGATTATGCGGAATACGGCGGAGGGCTTCTGCTCGGGGTGAACGGCAGTGTTATCATAAGCCACGGCCGTTCGTCGCCGAGAGCAGTTTACAGTGCGATAAAACTCGGAAAAAAGATTGCCGCCTCCGGCTTTATGGAAAAACTGAAAAACAGTGCGGAGGGTATAAAATGGGAGGCGTAGTAATTTCCGGCACCGGCTCTTTCCTTCCCGAACAGGTCATTACCAACAGCGACCTCGAGATGATGGTTGATACCTCCGACGAATGGATCACTGCCAGGACAGGCATAAAAGAAAGGAGAATATGTCCCAGGGGGATGGCTTCCTCCGATATGGGGGCGGAGGCTTCGAGGCGGGCATGCGCAGACGCCGGCATCTCTCCTTCCGAGGTCGATTTTATAATCTGCGCAACGGTAACACCGGATAACTTTTTTCCCTCCACGGCATGCATTATACAGTCCAAGCTGGGGATTAAAAACATACCTGTTTTTGACATATCCGCCGCGTGCTCGGGTTTTATATACGGTTTGGAAATCGGGAAAAATCTTCTGTCAAGCGGAGTGTACAAAACGGGGCTTGTTGTCGCTTCCGAGTGCATGAGCCGGGTGACGGATTATACCGACAGAGCCATATGCGTGCTTCTCGGAGACGGTTCGGGAGCTGCGGTTATTAAACCTTCGGAAGAAGAAGGAATAATGGGCTCGTATCTCTCGGCGGACGGCAGTTACGGCGATCTGCTTAACCTGCCTGCAGGCGGGTCCCTGAACCCCGCTTCTTTTGATACCGTTGAAAAAAGAATGCATTTTATGAAGATGGAAGGGGCCGCTCTTTTCAAGGTTGCGATACGGGCAATGAGCGAATCAGTAAATAAGGTTATTGAAAGGTTCAACCTTAAAAAAAATGATATTGCAATAGTGATTCCTCATCAGGCAAATTTAAGGATTATAAACGGCGTTGCAAAGGATTTGGGCATGCCTGCCGATAAATTTTACGTAAATATTGAGAAATACGGCAATATGTCCGCCGCATGCATACCCATAGCTCTTGACGAAGCTTCAAAGAAGGGACTCATTAAAAAGGGCGATTTGATAGTTACGGTTGCGTTCGGCGGGGGGCTTACGTGGGGAGCGAATCTGATAAGATGGACGAAATAAGAAAATTTTCCGCGGTATTCCCGGGACAGGCGTCGCAGTACGTGGGGATGGGAAAAGATTTTATAGATAATGTGCCGGGTTGCGCCGGTATAATCCGCCTGGGCGGGGAGATAACGTCTCTGCCTCTTATGGAAAAGATTATGAGCGGGCCGATGGAGGACCTGACCAGAACTTTGATATGCCAGCCCGCGGTTTTCGGGATAAGCATGGTCTGCTGGCATGCATTCGGGAAAACGGGGCTTTTACCGCGCTGCGTTGCGGGGCACAGCCTAGGCGAATATACAGCGCTTGCCGCGGCAAAAGTGATAAGCCTTGAAGACGGATTTGTCCTTGTGAAAAGAAGGGCGCAGATTATGGACGAGATATCGGAGAGCGCAGGAGGGGGGCTTTCCGCGGTTATCGGCCTTAAACTGGAAGAGGTTGAAAATCTGCTCAAGGATTTTCCCGGTGTCAGCATATCCAATATAAATTCCCGTTCGCAGATTGTGGTTGGAGGGAAAAAAGAAAAACTTGAAAAATTCAATGTTTTTTTGAAAAGCCGCAAGGCGAAAGGCATAATGCTTAACGTGAGCGGGCCGTTTCATACTCCGCTGATGGAGAAGGCGTCGGTACTTCTCGCGGAAGAGATTGAAAAAATAAATTTCAGCGACCCGGAAGTTCCGGTATACCTTAATTATTCCGGCGTTAAAACTACGGATAAGGAAGAGATAAAGAGAGGGCTTATAAAGCAGGTTTGCTCGCCCGTAAGATGGGTGTCCACAATAGAGAATATTTCCGCCGACGAAGAAGACGGCGTTTTTGTGGAGGTGGGGCCAAAGACGGTCTTGAAGAAGCTGATAGAAGGAATTCTTCCCTGCTCATCTGTTTTTAACGTTGAGGATACCGCATCGCTGGACAAAGCGGTAAAAGGATTGAAATCCCCCCATGCCCCCCTTTGTCAAAGGGGGGATTAAGAGGGGATTTTTTGTGGGGGTGAAAAATGTTCAAAGACAAGGTTGTTGTTATAACTGGGGCTTTCGGCGGCATAGGAAAATCCCTGGCGGTGAAGTTCGGCGGGCACGGCGCGAAACTTGTGATGTGGGACATATTTGTAGACGAGGCCTTTGAAAAAGAGATGGCCGGCGCCGGCATTGAATTTATATCTGCAAAGCTGGACATAACAAGGCAGGCGGACGTTGAGAGCGCCCTGAAAGCGGTAATTGAAAAATGGAACAGGGTTGATGTTCTGGTGAATAACGCCGGCATTACCAGAGACGGACTGGTGTTGAAAATGAACGAGAAAGACTGGGACGATGTTTTGAACGTAAACTTGAAAGGTTCATTCATATGCAGTAAAATAATCGGTAAAATTATGTTTTCGCAGAAGGCTGGGAAGATAGTAAACGTTGCGTCAATTATAGGGCAGATAGGCAACATAGGTCAGGCGAATTATTCGGCATCCAAGGGGGCGCTTATATCCCTTACGAAGACCTGCGCAAAGGAGTTCGGAAGGTTCGGCGTGAACGTCAATGCCGTGGCTCCGGGATACATAGTGACAAAAATGACGGAGCAGTTGCCGGACAAAGTCAAGGAAAAGATGCTGGATATGATACCTTTGAAAAGATTCGGGAAGTCCGAAGAGGTTGCAGACATGATTCTTTTCCTTGCTTCAAAGGAATCGGATTACGTGACAGGGCAGGTTTTCAGGATAGACGGAGGCATGGTCATTTAGTATAAGAAAAGATTTTTTAATAACGGAGAAAAAGATAAATTGCAGCCCCTCACTGTAAAAAAAGAATAACGGTGGAGCGGGACAAGGGAGGAACGATGGAGAGAAGCGCTATAATGGAAGGTGTAAGGAATATCATATCGGAGAAATTAGGTGTCGGCATTTCCGAGGTTACTGAAACTGCGTCTTTTGTGGACGACCTTGGAGCCGATTCTCTGGATACCGTTGAACTTGTCATGGAGTTTGAGGAGAAGTTCAGCATAGATATCCCCGATGAAGATGCCGAAAAGATAAGAACCGTAAAAGATGCGGTTGATTATATTGAGAAGAAAAAACAATCATGAAAAGAATTGTGGTAACGGGCATAGGCTTGGTGACCCCGGTTGGCAACGATGCGGCAGATTCATGGAATAACCTTAAGGCCGGAGTGAGCGGGTTGGGAAGCATCAAGTCGTTCGATGCGTCAGCTTATCCGACAAGGATAGGAGCGGAGGTCAAGGATTTTGTAATGGATGGAGTTAATCCGAAGGCCCTGCGCAGAATGGATAAGTTTGTCCAATTTGCCATGAAGTCTTCGGGAGAAGCCATAAAGGACAGCGGCATTGTCTTTTCCGAAGAGGAAAAGGAAAGGACGGGCGTTGTCATCGGGGCGGGGATAGGCGGTTTGAGGGTAATAGAAGAACAGCACTCTATTTTGATTAAAGGAGGGCCTTCACGCATATCGCCTTTTCTGATACCGATGCTTATCCCGGACATGGCGGCAGGCCAGGTGGCTATAGAATTCGGATTGAAAGGGGTTAACTTTGCCACGGTGAGCGCCTGCGCCTCGGGAGCGCATGCTCTCGGCACTGCTCTTAACATGATGAGAAACGGAGTTACCGATATCATTATTGCAGGAGGAACCGAATCCTGCATAACTCCACTTGGACTTGCCGGATTCTGCTCCATGAGGGCGCTTTCGACCAGGAATGACTCGCCGGAGAAAGCGTCAAGACCTTTTGACAAGGAAAGAGACGGCTTTATCATGGGAGAAGGCGCGGGAATGGTTGTGCTGGAAACTCTTGAACATGCCGTGGCGAGAAAAGCGCCCAGAATATATGCAGAGTTTACCGGTGCAGGAATGAGCTGCGATGCGCATCATATTACGGCCCCGGATCCCGAAGGAAAGGGGGCGGCTCTTTCAATGAAATATGCCCTTGAGAGTGCCGGCATAGGCGCCGGAGAAATTGATTATATAAATGCACACGGCACTTCTACCGAGCTTAACGATAAGGGCGAGACGGCAGCGATAAAGAAAATCTTCGGGGAGAGGGCTTATAATATCCCCGTAAGCTCTATAAAATCAATGATAGGACATCTGCTTGGAGCATCTGGAGCCGTTGAGTTTGTATCCACTTTGCTTTCAATAAAAGAAGGTATTATTCCTCCAACCATCAATTATGAATTTCCCGATCCGGATTGCGACCTTGATTATGTGCCGAATAAAGCGGTGGCAAAAGAGATAAATATCGCAATGTCTAATTCATTCGGTTTCGGCGGGCATAATATCACGCTGGTTCTCAAAAAATACACCGCGTAGCTTCCCAAAAACGGAGGGCCTATTATGGATTATTTCCTTACTGACGAACAGAAGATGGTGAAGGAACTTGCGCAGAAGATAGCACAGGAGAAAATACTTCCCGTTAGAGCGGAATGCGACGAGAAAGAAGAATTTGCGTGGGATGTAGTGAAGGCGCTTGCGCAGTCGGACCTTTTCGGAGTGTATATACCTGAAGAATACGGCGGGATGGGATTCGGGATTTTTGAACTTTGCCTTGTGATTGAGGAGTTAAGCAAGGTATGCGGAGGTATTTCCCTCTCCTATGCGGGGACTGCGCTCGGCACTTTCCCGATACTGCTTTTCGGAAACGAACAGCAGAAGAAAAAATACCTTCCTTTCATTGCAAGCGGCGAAAAAATTGCCGCTTTCGGCGTAACCGAATCTGAAGCGGGAAGCGATATAACCACGCTCAATACAACCGCAAAGAAGGAAGGGGATTATTATGTTTTAAACGGTACAAAACAGTGGATAACCAACGGCGGGGAGGCGGAGATATACGTTGTGGTGGCCGCCACGGATAAAACAAAGGGCCCGAGAGGGTTGACCGCGTTCATCCTTGAAAAAGGAATGGAGGGTTTCGGGTTCGGCAAGAAAGAGAATAAGCTCGGCATAAGAGCGTCCGCCACAAGAGAGCTTGTATTTGAAAATTGCAAAGTTCCCGCTGAAAACGTGCTTGCGAAAGAAGGGATGGGGTTCATAATAACGCTTAAAAACTTTGATGCGAGCAGGCCAGGGGTTGCGACGCAGGCCCTCGGCATAGCGCAGGGGGCGTTTGAAGCGGCGTTGGAGTATTCGCATCAGAGGAAGCAGTTCGGCCAGCCGATAAGCTCTTTCCAAGCGGTACAGCATATACTTGCCGACATGGCAACTCAGATTGAGGCGGCCAGGGCGTTGATATACCAGACCGCAAAAATGATAGATGTGGGCGCAAAGGACTATTCGGCAAATTCCGCGATGTGCAAACTTTTCGCGTCCGACGTCGCAATGAAGGTTACGACTGACGCCATTCAGGTATTCGGCGGGTACGGCTACATGAAGGAATATCCCGTTGAAAAGATGTTCAGGGATGCCAAGATAACGCAGATATACGAAGGCACAAACCAGATGCAGAGGAATTTCATAGCGCATGACCTGATCAAGTCCGTATCCAAGAAAAAGTGATCCGGTTTGAATTTACGCACATAGCTGCGTTTGCTGCGTAGTCGGTTTCCTCGGCGTATTGTTATCATACGCCTCGTCACCTCCTCCTTGCCGTCTTGCTCTGCGCATAAATTCAAACCGGTAAAAACCGGCATAAAGAAATAAAAAGGTGGAAAGAAAACTGGTTTATAATGCGGGCGGGAAGGAAAGGATAGACAGGTATCTTAAAGAGCGTCTTAATGTATCCCGCGAAAGAATAAAAGAGTTTTTGAAAGACGGCAGAATTCTCGTCAACGGCAAAGTTACCGTCCCTTCCCGTTTGCTCCGACCGGATGACGAAATCACCTTCAACGATGATTTATTCAGCGGCAGTGCGGCATTAATCAAACCCGAGCCGGGAAATCTGGAGATAATATACAGCGATGCCGATATTGTCGCGGTCAATAAGCCTGCCGGAGTCATAACCCATCCGACGAACAGAATCTTAACCGGCACTCTTGTGAATTTTCTCCTGTACCATACAACCCTTTCCTCCGCCGGACTGCCGTTGAGGCCCGGCGTCGTGCACCGCCTCGACAGAGGAACTTCCGGGGTGATTGTTTTTGCGAGGACGGATTACGCGCGGGAAAATATCATCAATCAGTTCCGCAACCGCGAAGTTGAGAAAGAATATCTTGCAATAGTTGAAGGCAGGTTATATCCCGAGAAGAGAGAGGTTGAGTTTACCGTTTCGCATGAGAAAGACAATCACACGACAATGGAAGTCGGGTATCTCCGGGGTAAAAAGGCGTTGACTATTATAGAGGTTGCCGAATACCTCGGGGAGTTGACTCTGGTGAAAGCAAAACCTGTCAGCGGAAGGACGCACCAGATAAGGCTTGCACTTGCACATCTTGGATATCCTATTATCGGAGATTTGAAATACGGCGTAAAATCGGACTTGATAGGCAGGCCGGCTCTGCATTCGCACAGGATAGCCCTGTCGCTCCCGTCTACAGGCAAAAGGGTTGAGTTCAAGGCGGATATGCCTCCCGACTTCCTGAAGGTTATAAAAAGATGAAAAGTTTTTAAAATTACAGGTAGTTTTGCTTGACAATTACCCGTTAAAAGTTATAATTGTAAGGTTGTGCGGGAATAACTCAGCGGTAGAGTGCGACCTTGCCAAGGTCGAAGTCGGGGGTTCGAATCCCCTTTCCCGCTCTTATTGAAACAGTGATGAGCGGATAGTGGATAGAAAAAGACAGGAAATTTGACAACAGTATATTTTTCGTTATAATAATAAGTTCAGTTCGCTGCTGTGGCTCAGCGGTAGAGCACGTCCTTGGTAAGGACGGGGTCATGGGTTCGATTCCCATCAGCAGCTTGCAATAAAAAAGACAGGGGATTAAGGCAAAAGCGATAAAACGAAACCCCTCACTTGAGAAACTTAGCAGGTGAGAATTTCCCGGAAAAGCCCGGGGCAAGCGGGGTAAAGGAGA
>JAFGKM010000083.1 GCA_016928555.1 Candidatus Omnitrophota bacterium
GCGGCCAATATCGCGATTATCGCGATGACCACCAGCAGCTCTATCAGCGTGAATCCCTGTCTTTTCATACTTTCTCACCTCCTTTTTGGTTTGTTTGCGTTAGAAAGTATGACTTCACTTTCATTGCTCTTTATACTCTTTATATATACTGTAAAAATATATCACGCTTTTTCAATTCTGTCAAGTAATTTGATTTGAATGTAAAGGCAAGTCTGGTTAGAATTCCAGAGGCAGGACATCTACAGCATAACGGCTTCCGGTTTTCAGTAAGCTTACGACTTCAAAACGGAAGGGTATATTATCCATACGGTTTGTCATAAGGTAGTACAGAGCGGTTTTTCTTATCCGCTCGGCTTTCTGGCGGGTTACAGCTTCGGAGGGATATCCGAAATCAGGGGAAGTTCTGGTTTTCACTTCTATAAAAACGAGATACTGGCCGTCTTTTGCAACTATATCTATCTCTCCTCTGCGGCTTGTGAAATTCCTGCAGACGATTTTATACCCGTGTTTTTTCAGGAATTCCACAGCGAGGGCTTCTCCGTCATTTCCCCTTTTTCGGGTGTTCATTATTTCCCGGCATCTCTTTTCTTCAGGTAATACATCTTGGCGCGGGGCGCCAGTTTGTTTTTCTCCCGCGTTTTCCCGATTTCTATTTTGGCAACATTTGGAGAATAGAGGGGGAATGTCCGTTCAACGCCTTCGCCGTAAGAAACCTTTCTGACGGTAAACGTTTCCTTTACCCCCTTGCCCTGCCTGCCTATGCAGAGGCCGTTGAAAGTTTGTATTCTTTCTTTGTCTCCCTCTTTCAGTTTGACGTGCACAGTCAACTCGTCTCCGGGCCAAAACTCGGGAATCTCTTTTTGAGGAGTCATTTTCTTTTCAAGTTCTTCAACAATTTTATGCTTGCCCATTTTTGTTCTCTCCTTTAAAAACTCGCAGGCTGAAGACCTGCGGCTACCGGTTTTCGTTAGTGCGACCTGCCCCGTTCTACGGGGTTAATCCCTGTCCGCCTGCGTATTAGTGGCGGAGCACCGCTACATTGTTTTGTCATTGCGAGCGGGGAAAGATTGCCCCCCCACCTATCTTCCTCCCCCTCGAGGGGGGAGGATAAAAGGAGGGGGTGAATATTTAGCGGCAATCCCAACCATGCTTCTCATTGAGATTGCTTCGGCTAAAACAACAAGCCTCGCAATGACAATTCAGGGTTAAGATTTCTCTTTCAGGTATTTCTTATATAAGTCGGGCCTTTTTTTGCGCGTCCTTTCTTCCGCCTGCTTACAGCGCCATTCCGCAATCTTTTTATGGTTGCCCGACAACAAAATTTCGGGAACGCGCAGGCCGTTGAAAACCTCAGGTTTCGTATAACACGGCCAGTCAAGCAGGCATCCGTTAAAACTGTCATCAACCGACGCTTCTTTTGGCAGAACCCCGGGTATAAGGCGGGCGACGCAATCCGTGATTACCATCGCAGGCAGTTCCCCGCCGGTCAGGACGTAATCGCCTATGGAAACCTCGTAATCCACGATTGAAAAAACGCGTTCGTCAATACCCTCGTAATGTCCGCATATTATTATAAGCCCTTGCTCCCTGCTGAACTTTTTTGCGGCCTCCTGCGTAAAGAGCGAACCCTGAGGCGAGGTAATTATTACCTTGCCGCAGGGGTTTTCATTCTTTGCCCGGCTTACGGCGTTGAAGACAGGTTCGCACCTGAAAACCATGCCTTTTCCCCCGCCGTAGGCGGTGTCGTCAACCTTCCTGTGCTTATCCTGCGTAAAATCTCTCAAGTCCCAGAGTTTTATTTCCAGCAGTTTTTTTTCCGCCGCCCTCTTAAGTATGCTCTGCTCAAGGGGCGCAAACATCCCGGGGAATATGGTTATTATGTCTATCCTCATTTACTTCCAAATAAAGCCTTTTATCGTTACGATCGTTTGCTAAGCAAGCTCTGAGATAGCCGCGTCGCTTCGCTCCTCGCAATGACAATCTATACAGGTTCCTGTTTTTACTCTACGTTGGGAGGGATGAGAATCCCCTTCTTTTTCAGAAGCCCCTTCACGGTTTCGGAAGGCCTTGCTCCTACGCTGAACCAGTACTGCACCCTGTCTTCCTTGACTTCAACCGCCGCCTCTTTCGGAAGCGGGTCGTAATGTCCCAGGATTTCAAGCACGTTTCCCCTGCCGTCCTTTTCCTTGCTTACCGCCACAATCCTGAAAAAAGGTCTGTTCCTTTTTCCTTTTCTTACCAGTTTTATTGTTGCCGCCATTTTGTTGTTTTCTCCTTTAAAAACCGTGCGATGAATCGCACCGCTACAAGACTTACGCAGGCTGAAGACCTGCGGCTACCATTTGTTATAATTCGTTTTACGGGATGAATAGCACCGCTGCATTGTCGCTATACCAATTCTATTTTGCCGCTGTCAAGGGATTTATGGACAGCAACCGCTATCTTGGTGACCTCTAAACCGTCTTCTCCGAGCCCGGTCACGCCTCCCTCCAGTTTATCAAGGGAACCTCCCCCTGCAAGATATTCAAGATTATACACGAAATCGGCAATGCTTTCAATTCCGTACCCGGAATACCTTGTTCCGCCTGTTTTAGCATCCCTGCTCTCATTGAGAAAAACAGGGTTATACGTCATTACGCCCTGTTTTTCATAAGAAGCCCTCGTCCCTCTGTCCTGGCTGTCGCATTCCACAAGCCCCTTTTCTCCGACAAGGCGGAATCCCTGATTGACGATTGCCTCAAAATCCTCCGGCAGAATCCACGAGACGTCAAAGCTCACAACCGCTCCGTTTTCAAATTCCACCATGGAAGATATGGAGTCATAGGTGTCTATCCCCAGCGATTTAAGTTTCAGTTTCCTGCCTCTTGCGTACACCTGCTTGCCGTTGCTTCCCATTATCCATCTTATAAGGTCAAACATGTGAACGCCGAGAAACCATGCGGGAGAACTTTTGGAGGCCCAGCCGGGAAACCAGTCCCGCGGTACGATTATCTTGTCTTCCATGTACGCATAGCCGTATTCTATTTCGCCCGCCCTGCCTTCTCTTATTTCGTTTCTCACCGCAATGTGGAACGGGTCAAACCGCTTATGAAAATCCACCTGCAGAAGAACTTTGTTCTTTTTGCAGGCATCCAGCATCTCTTTGCATCCCTCAACGGTAATATCCATCGGCTTTTCCACGAAAATATGCTTTCCCGCTCCTGCCGCATATAACACCGGTTCCCTGTGGAATGGGTCGGGAGTCGCCACGGCTATGCCGTAAATATCCTTCTCCCTGTCAATCATTTCCTTATAATCCGCATATCCCTTAACGCTGTATTTCTTAGCCTGGTTTTCCAGCAGTTCCTTGTTTATGTCGCATATGGCCGCCAGTTTGCACTTGCCTTCCGATTCCAGCTGTTTAAATGCGTTCAGGATATTGGTCCCGAACTTTCCCGCGCCCACAACCCCCAGCTTAATCATCTTCCCCCTCCTGTTATACTCCGCACCAGTTTATTATCGTTCTTGTCAAAATCTCGCCCGCTGCCCTTATCTCCTCCGTATCTATTTTTTCCGTGTCCGAGTGGGCATCCCCAAGGCTGCCCGGCCCGAAAACCACTACGGGCATCCTGCCGACCTTGTTGAACAGCCGGGCATCACAGCTGGCTATAAACCCTTCAACCTCCGGTGTTCTGCCGGAGTCCGATGCCGCCTGCTTCATCGTCTCCACCAGAGGGTGGTCCGCAGGTATGGCATATGCATCATTGTGAAGCTTGGGAAAAGAGAGCTTATAGTGGTTCGTAATCCAGTCATCCCCGCTGTTCTCTATCACGTCCGCCAATTCTTTTTTTATTCCTTTCAGGTCCTTATTGGGCAGAAAACCGACCCCTCCTTCCATTGTAACGCCGCCGCATACCATTGAAGGCCAGCCGTCTCCCAGGATTGTCCCAAAGTTAACCTGAACAGGCTGGCGGAATTTTTGAAAAAGAGGAACGTTTTTACTTTCCTCAATCAGACGCCGTTCGTATTCCTTCATCCGACGCATAAGAAAACAGGTTTTTTCTATCGCATTCACGCCTTCCGTTATTTTGCCCATGTGCACGGACTTGCCCTCAACGTCCAGCTTGAACCACACCGCACCCCTGTTTGCAGGCGCTATCTTCAATTCCGTAGATTCAAGGACAATAACTGCGTCCGCTTTATAACCCTGTCTTATAAGGGCAAGCGCGCCGTTGCCTCCTACTTCTTCCTCTATAACCGATTCAACAATGAGCTTCCCCTTCAACGAAACGCCGAGATGTTTCAACGCAAGCAAAGCCAGGTACATTACGGCAATGTGTCCCTTCGCATCGCATGCGCCTCTGCCGTAAATAATGTTCCCTTCTTCCCTGGGCGAAAAAGCTTCCGTCCATTTTTCTGCGGGCACCACATCGGAATGTGAGTTGATAATAAGAGAACGGCCTCCTTCGGCAGAAGGGCATTCCAGAACGAGGTTTTTCCTGCGGCTGTAGTCCAGTTCCTTTGCGGCGAAGGTGTATTCCGGGTCTTTTTTCAACTCCGCAGGCAGGGCAACGAGCTTCGCCTCGCCGAAGACTGATAATTTCTCCTTAAAGAATTCCTGTACATCCTCTTCGCCTTCTCCGGAAATGCTCCGGAACCTTATGGATTCCTTCAGGAAGTCCAGCGCCTCCCTCAGATTCCCGTCTACAGCCTCCCGTATATTCACGCCGCCACCTCCCTTATGGTTTCATCAAGGACACTGCAACCTTCTCTCACAGCTTCTTCGTTTATCATAAGCGGCGGGTTTAACTTTACCGTTCCGCCTCCGAGTCCCACAGGGGCAAACAACAGAAGTCCTTTTTCAACGCACCTGCCCACAATCTTATGTGCGGTGTCAGGGTCCGGCTTTTCCGTACCCCTTTTGCCTATCTGCACACCCCAGACAAGTCCCTTGCCGCATAAAAATTGTATGCAGTCGTATTTTTTTTCCATCTTCCGCAGTTCCTCCTCAAAAACCTTTCCCATCTCCGCCGCGTTCTCCACAAGTTTGTTTTTCTGTATGGCCTCTATGCTTCCCAGAGCCGCGGCGCAGGAGAGGGGGTTGCCCGTATGCGTGCTGGTCATTGCACCAGGCTCATACATGTCCATGAATTCTTTCCTGCCGACAACCGCTGACAAAGGAAGGGAGCTTGTAATCCCCTTCCCGAGGCAAAATATATCCGGCAGTATGCCGTAATGAAGAAACCCGAACATCTTTCCGGTCCTGCCCAAGCCAGCCTGCACCTCGTCAAATATAAGGGCGGCTCCGTTTTTATCGCACCATTTTCTCAAGCTCTTCGCAAAATCTTCCGGCATAAGGGCGGCGCTAACCCCCTGGTATGTCTCCGAGACAACGCCGCAGACGTTTTTCGGGTTTATTCCGAGCTCGTCTATCCGTTGTTCAAAAAAAGCGAAACTTTTATCTTTGCACCTGGGCTCTCCGGGAAAAGGCAGATGGTAAATATCCGGGTCGGGATGGAGAATCCAGTCTTTCTGGACAGGCATGCCGCCGAGCATCTGTGCGCCGAGCGTTCTTCCGTGGAATGACCCCTCAAAGGAAATCATAACTTTCTTGTTATTTTTCTTTCCGTAGGTTCTCGCCAGTTTCAAAGCGCACTCAAGGGATTCAGCGCCGGTTGTAAGGAGAAAAACCTTCTTCAACGTCCCGGGCGAAATTGAAGCAATTTTTTCAACAAGATTTGCCCGTATCTCAGAAGGGAAACAGTAGTTGTGAAGGAGAGGCTTCTCTATCTGTTTCTTTATACCCGCCAGTACCTCCGGAGCGGCATGCCCCGCGTTTATTACAAGCACTCCCGAACTGAAATCAAGCCACTTATTGCCGTATCTGTCGTAAACGTTGACCCCTTCAGCCCTGTCCCAGACGACAAGAGGCTGTCCGCTCATGGAAATCGGCTCGTACTTTCTCAACTTTTCAAGCACGGGCATTGATTCAGGAACCGGAATCTCCGTTTTGATTGTCCTGTATTTTGTTTTTACCTGCGGCACCTTCCTAGGCGCCATCTCATAACTCTTGCCCATTTCTTCATTCTCCTTTTTCGTGCGATGAATCCGTCAGTCCGCCTAAGCTTTGTGGCGGAGCACCGCTACATTGTCGGATAAATCCGACCGCTACAAAACCGTTTCTGTAGCGATAGCATTCATGCCACGGTTTTTTCCACAAACGACACTATCTTTGCAATCTGTGCCAGCCGGCCTGTGCCTTTTTTCCCTGAAGCAAGCTCTCCCTTTTCTGGAGAAACAAAATGATAACCGAATTTCTTTAACTTTTCAACATTGCCCCGGACTATCCTGTTATTCCACATGTTTTCATTCATGGCGGGCGCCAGAACAACCGGCCCCTTGAAAGCGCAAACCGCGCACGTAAGCAGGTCGTCGCATATGCCTCCCGCAATTTTCCCTATAATATTGGCGGTTGCAGGCGCTACAAGCATTATGTCCGCAAACTCTGATATAGAAATATGGCTCTCCTGAAAATGCGTCGCTTCAAACATATCCGAGTATACCGGCCTTCCGGAAAGGGCGGCAAGAGTCAGCGGAGTGGTGAACTGCATGGAATCTTCAGTCATAACAACCTGCACGCACCACTTTTTCTTTTTGAATTCCCGCACAATCTCTGCGCTCTTGTAAGCCGCTATTGAACCGCATACCCCTATGAGAATATTTTTTTTCATTCTACACCCCTTTATCCCCTCACCTTGTATCTCCCTCGCCCCTTGCGGGTTTATCCCCGCGGGAAGAGGGGTGGGGCGAGGGGTTAAAATCCTTCCTTGAAATCTTCATGCTGATAAATTCAAAAACCTTTGCAGTCAGCTCTTCTTTTTTAAGCTCCATAAGCCATTCGTTGTTAAAATCCGGGTCCTCTATCATGTTTACAAAATATCCCAGCATCTTCAAATGCAGATGCCTCCTGTCAAAAGAACTTACTACGACAATGGCGGTATGCGCCGTGTTGCCGTCGGGAAACACCGCTCCCTGTCCGGCTCTTACAAAAAGAACTTTCAGGATATTTTTTCCTTCTATGATAAGATGCGGTATGGCAATGCCCTTCTCCACTACTGTTGAAGAAGTTTCTTCTCTTTCCATGAATTTCCTTAAAAGAGAAAGTTTATCCAGAGAGAATTCCTTTGCGAGAACCTCGGAAATCCTTCTGAAGAGCGGTTCCGCCTTCACCTTTTCTTCTATGTCCAGCACACTGCTTTTGCTAAGAATTTCGTCAAAAATTTCATGCTTAAGTTTTTGATAGTAAGTATCGTCCTCAAGATTGTCCCTTGAAAGAACTATCTCCTTCAATTCCGTTGAAACGTCAACGCCGGTTAGCTCCTTGTCAGCGCTTACCAGGCGGCTCAATATATGTTCCAGCGCCGAGTCCCTGACAATCTTTTTATGTAACGTGAATTTATAAACAATCGCAGATACGCAGAGCAAAAGCATTGTAAGGAATAACACCCCTGTCGCCACCTCAAGGAGCAGAAAAAGGGTTATAACGATACCTGCTATATGCAGATAGGGATAGAACGGAGAGCGGAAAGTCGGGCGGTAATTGGCAATTCTGCTCTGTCTGAATAAAACCACCGCCGCATTGGTAAATATGTAGAGAAGGAGAAAAATCACCGAACCCATCTTGACCAGCATTTCCAAAGGCAAGCGAAGAATTGCAAGGGTCATGAATACTCCTGTTGCAATTATCGCAACATATGGTGTCTTGAAACGGAGGCTTATCCTCTGAAACGCATGGGGCAGGTGTCCATCCCTGCTCATGCCCAGAAGATATCGCGAAGCGCTCATAATGCCTGCATTAGCCGTGGTAAGAAATGCAAGCGAAGCTCCCAAGCCGATTAAATTCCGGAAAGTCTTTCCCGAGAAGGTTTCAGCCCCCTTGGACAGCGGCATAAGTGTTCCGGCAAGCACTTCTGCATCCACAACTCCAACGGTGACAAAAACCACCAGAACATATAATAACGTGACAACGGATAATGACAGCACCATGCTGAAAAGAAGATTTCTTTCAGGCCTTTCTATCTCTTCCGCCACGGCAACTATTTTTGTAAGTCCGCCGTATGAGACAAAGACAAAACTCGCCGTTGCGAACATCGCAAGATGCCCTCTGGAGAAAAAGGGAGTCAGCCTTGCAGGTTCAACATACATGCCTCCCCATATTATGTAAACGGCGAGGATAGTTATCAGACCGGCAACAAGAATAACCTGAAATTTGCTTGCTTCTTTTACGCCTATGATATTAAGGACCACAAAAAAAGCGCAGAGGCCGACCGCTATCTGCTGGATGGATAAAGGGAGAAGCAAGCTGAGGTATACCCCCATGCCAATCAATGCCCATGCGCTCTTGAAGCTTAGTGCAAACCATGAGCCGAAGCCGGAAAGCGTTCCCACAAACGGCCCGAACCCCCTTGCTATGTAAAAATAATCTCCCCCCGCTTTAGGCATTGCCGAAGCCAGTTCCGCCATGCTCATCACCGTGGGTATGCAGGCTAAACCCGCTATCAGATATGAAATGATAACCGCAGGCCCCGCATAAGCAAACGCAAGCCCCGGGAGAATAAAAAGACCCGAGCTTATCATGGCGCCGCTGGCAATGCAGAAAACCTCCGGCAATCCCAGTTTACGTTTTAATTGCTCCATTATTTTGTCGCCAAACAGGCTTATGTCATTGCGAGAGCCATTTTCCATGGCTCGCGGCAATCTCGTCTCCCGTCAATTCTCCTTCTTCAAAAACAACGCCGAACGCTTCTTCAAATCCTTCACTTAAAATTTGTATCAGGTATTCCGGGGATATCTTTTCCGCCAGCATTTCGTCGAGCGGAACTATTTTGGAAAAGTCTGTCTCTTCAAGGAATATATTCTCCCATAAATCTCTTCTTATATCAAGCAGGATTGAGCCGTGCTGAAGAAAAGCGGCCCCGTTCCGTCTCTGGGCAGAACCTACAACTTTTCTGTTGTTGCACACAATGTCGTGCCTTGAGGAGAGGGAAAAACAGTCTCTTGCCGTAAAAGACGGCTCCTTGCCCTCGGAAAATCCTCTTATCTCAAGGGACGCTCCGACTTTCTTCATCCCTTTTATAATGCCCCCGCATACCGCAAAATAGGAGCCCAGAGGGGAGGCAAATGAGGGATGGCCGTTGAAATTGCCGCTGAAAGAATATGTCAGTTCAATGTCGTGGAATATGGCGCTGCCGCCGGTAGGCCTTTTGACTATGGGAATATTGCCGGCTTTACAGAATTCCGTATTTATTACTCTGTGAGCGCTCTGGTTATACCCGAAAGAAACCGAGGAAGGATTCCATTGGTAAAAACGAAGCGTCGGAGGAGCAACGCCGCGGAAAGCCGACTGCCACAGGGCATAATCTATCCCCATATTGTCTTCCGGAGCCTTTGCCCCCGATATTATAATTCTCCATTTCTCCATAGCTTCCCACTGCCCTCTCCGTTACAAATACGGGGTTCGGGGTCCGGGTTAGAGAAAGACATTAAATCTTTCTTTTTCACAATTCCCGGATCCCGAGTCCCTGTATTCCAAGTACCCCTGGCCCGACTCGAACGGGCGACACACGGTTTAGGAAACCGTTGCTCTATCCTCTGAGCTACAGGGGCAGTGTTGTATATTATATGATATCCGGCGCAAATTGGAAAGGGAGCGAATCCGGTTATTTTAAAAGCGCTTTTACGGTTTTAAGGATGGCCTTTTCGGCGGATTTGCCGACATTGCAGGCAAGAGGAGAGGTCTCGTAACTGCAGTCTATCCCTATCGCCTCCGCCAGATTGTGTGTTCCATATCCGGGCTTTATGGATTTGTTGCGTTCGTCATGGATAAAAGCCGTTTCTGACGGAACGTAGCCGAGTTGCGCATTTGAATTTTGGGCGATGAGGGTGTGCTTGAACGGCGACAGCTTTTTTATCTGCAGAGATATGTCCGTAAAAATCTCCCCGGGCAAACCCAGCACCAACAGGTCTCTGCCGATTGAAAAGCCGTTTATTTCAAGCATTTTGTTTCTTTTGCCCTTCTGCTCCCGTGCAATCTGCACAAGCGACGCGGATACCATATACTGCAGAGAGTCTTCGGACAATTTTTTCTTTTTCAAAACCTCTCTTGCGGATTTCAGCTCGGACGGCGACACTTGTATGGCAGGCATCGCAAATTTTTTCCCGTATGCGCGCATGCCTGAAGCTTTATCGGTTTTAATGCGCCCCAAAAGCCGGACCGTCTTGTTTTTCAGAGTCTCGGCTATATGGTCGGGAACTTCAAGACCGCGCCTGCCCGGGTTCTCCGGATTGATGTGGTTTATGTCGCCCGAGGGACCGTTCAGAACAAGGACCTCCGCACATGGAAATTGTTTTTTGAGCTTGTTCCTTAGCATCCCGGGCCAGTCGGCGGAAATAAGGTTATCGCCGAGAGTGTCGGGATGGCATGCAAAGTTTACTATGATGCCTGTGAGCATGCCGGTTTTCTTATCCGTTACTTTCACCGCGCTCAGAGTATTGTCAACCGGACCTGCGCTCTTTATTATATCTTTTGTTCTGTTCCACGGGTTTGTTATCACCCTGCCGTCTTTAAGAAGATACCGCCTGTTGAATGCAAGCCCTTCCGCCTGCGTTGAGGATGCTCCGGACAGAGACTCCTTTCTGCTTTCGTAAGCCGCTTTTATGCTGCCCGCTATATAAAAGGGGAGCATCTCAATATAACAAGGTTCTGAATAAAAACGCCTTTTATAAACATCCCTGCCGGAATTGCCGGAGATAGGGCCCGTATGGGTATGGGTTGCGTGGATAAGTATGTTGGAAGCCGGTATATCAATAGTTTTGCGGACAATCTCCCTGACACTGTTTACCGTCGCGCTGTCAATCCACACTAACTCGACGGAAGCGACCGCAAAAAGAGTCCCCCCGTCCTCTATCAAGCAGGCGGTGGAATAGAGCTCGTCCCTTATGCCCGTTGACCTGCGGTCGTGGAAATATCCCACGAGAGAAAAGCCCACCGGCGGGGTGATTACCGCCTTTCCGAATCCTATTTTCATTTACCCCGAACCGACGTTGTTTGTCGGATTGCTTCGCATCCGCTCGCAATGACAAACATAATGATATTGCTGACGTTATTTCACTTCAGACAGCAGTACTTCCTTACCTTTCTTTTCGCTTAAAATGGCCGCCTGCATAAACTGCATTATTTCAAGCGTCTCCTCATTGGAAACAGGGGGCCTGCCTGTTTTGAAAAACGGGATTATCTGTTTCAAAAGCTGTGCGTATATGGGAATTTCCGTTGAATACATAACCTGAACTATTTTCTTCTCTCCGAATACCCTTGCCCCGTAGCTGTGCATCCCTTTTCTGGTGCCTCTCAGCGTTCCTATGCGGCCGTCTTCCCATTCCCCCGTTACAAAGTCCGCACCTTCGGTCTTTTTGGAAAAGAGCTTTTTACATCCTGCACCCATAAAGGTGTATAGTATCTCCGCGCCGTGCACCCCGTACCAGAAAAGGCCCGGGTTTGTAGGGTCCTGTGAAGCAGGGCTGAAGGCATCGCATCCCACTATATTTCCCAGTTCGGCATCTTGGCGTGCAGCGCTTATGTTGTGGTCAAACCTTAAGGAAGAGGAGGAAAAAACGGGAGTGTTGTTTTTTGCCGCAAGGGCGATTATCTTTTTCGCTTCTTTGAAGCTTGCCGCCAGCGGTTTGTCTATGAACAGCGGCTTCTTTGCCGCAAGTACCGGCGCGGCTTCTTTCAGGTGGCGCCTGCCGTCAACGCTTTCAAGAAGGACTGCATCCACACACTTAAGCAGTTCTTTTATGGAAGAAACTATCTTTATGTTCCACTTTTCCGCCATCTCCTTCTTATATTCTTCAACCCTGGACGAACTTGACGGAAGGTCAGGGCTGAACGAAGGGAAACCCGCCACAACCCTGCCTCCCTGCACGTGAAACGGGTCGTTTGCATCATTAAGCAGTCTTGTAAATGCCGGCACATGCGACGTGTCAAACCCTATAATCCCTATTTTCAGCTCTTCCATCCTTTTTTCTCCTTTGATAAAAAACCGTGCAATGAATTGCACCGCTACACATATTTCACTGTGTTTTAAGGATATCTTCTAACGCACTGATTAGTTTCTCCACTATCACTTCCTGGTTATAACTGCCAATTATACCGCCTTTTTTAAACAAAGCAAATTTTTTCTTTCCGCCCGCTATCCCTGCATCAGCCTGTCTTGCCTCTCCCGGTCCGTTTACACTGCAGCCCATAACTGCAATCTTGAGGTTTTTTGCCGCAGGGTACCGTATTGCCAGTTTTTTCATCTCCCCTTCAACCTTTTTCAAAACGGCGTTCAAATCAACCTGCGTTCTGCCGCAGGCCGGACATGAAATAATTTCGGGCGCAAATTTTCTGATTCCAAGGGACTGCAGTATCGCCTTGCCCGCCTCTATCTCTTTCCATGGCGGCTCGGTAAGCGATACCCTGACGGTATCTCCTATGCCTTCCGAAAGAAGCATCCCTATCCCCAGTATTGATTTGCTTTCTGCAAGAAGCCCCCTGCCTGCTTCGGTTATCCCCAGATGCAAAGGATAATCATAGAGCGCGGATATCCTCCTGTAACAGTCTGCGGTATCCTTTACGAAAGGGGTTTTCAGAGATAGAACTATTGAGTGGAAATCCAGATCCTGAAAAATCTTTATGGAATCCGAGGCGGATTTCACCATGCTGTCCGCAAGTGAGCCCTTTATCTCAACCGAGCCGGAGTTGATGCCCAGCCGGATGGGAATGCCGTACTCTCTTGCCGCCTTAACGGTTGCTTTTATATCCTGCCGGGAGATGTTGCCCGGATTTATCCGTATCTTGTCTGCACCCTTTTCCATTGCAAGCAGGGCGAGTTTGCGGCTGTAGTGGATATCCGCAACAACCGGCACGCTGACTTTGCCTTTCAAAATTTTCAAAGCCTCCGCATCCTCTTCGTCCAGTACGGCAACCCTTATAAGCTCCGCCCCGCAATCAACCATCTTTTTTGCTTCTTTTAACAGCTTTTTTATATCGGCGGTGCGGACCTTCGTCATCCCCTGCACGGAGACAGGAGCATCCCCTCCTATCTCCATACATCCGACCTTTATCTTTTTTGTTTTTCTTCTCATTAGTCTTTAACTGTCGGGACTCGTAGACCTTTTCAGAAATCCCCTCTTAATCCCCCCCTTTGCAAAGGGGGGTATGGGGGGATTTTCCCGGTTACCGATTTCAGGGTTATCAACCCCGTTTTTTTTACCTACTTTTTCACCATGTTTTCCAGAAGCCTCATGACATCGTTATATGTTACGAAAAGCGCAAGGCCTATTATAAGGAAAAAGCCGACATATCCCGTCCACTCAAGAACCTTTTTGGAAGGACGCCTTCGCAGAACCCTCTCTCCTGCAAGCCCGACAAGATGGCCTCCGTCAAAAACGGGAACAGGCATAAGATTTATAATTCCGAGGTTAACGCTGATGAACGCCACAAAATATAGAAATCTGCCTAAACCGTGATGCGCAAGTTCGGCGCCCCACGTGGCAATACCCACCGGACCTGCCAGCTGGCTGGCAGAAACCTGTTTTGTAACGAGCATTTTCAGCGCAAGAAAGATACCGAAGACCATCCTGCGGAATTCCTTTCCCGCCCTTATAACAGCTCCGGGCAGAGCATATCTTTCGTTTTTTTCCATGGGCGATATGCCGAGTATATAAACGGGCTTTACCTGCTCTTCCGCTTCCTCGTCTTCAAAAAGCCCCGGTATAACGCTGAAAACAAGATTTTCTCCGTCTCTTCTTACTTTAAGCTCCACGGGTTTTTGGGCGTCCTCTTCAATGGAACTGCGTATATTCATTAAAACGTTAAACCATTCCCTGCATTTAACCCCGTTGACCTCAAGAACCTCGTCGCCTGCCATGAGTCCGGATTTTTCCGCAGGCAGGCCTTCAACAAAAGAACCGATTTTCGTACCGTCGTACCCAGGCACCCCTATCATGAAAACAGGAATAAGCATTACAAAAGCCAGGATAAGATTGTTTAGGGAACCGGCGACGAGAACCTGGCTCCTGTGACCGGGAGACTTGCCCATATATTCCCAATTTTCAAAGTCCTTCTTATCGCTTTCATATTCATCTCCGGCCATCTTCACAAACCCGCCGAAAGGCAGAAGGCATACCTGATACAAAGTGTCTCCTCTTTTGACGGAAAAAAGTTTAGGCCCGAAGCCGAGAGAGAATTTCTCAACCCTTATGCCGACCCTTTTTGCGGCAAAAAAATGCCCCGCCTCATGGATAAGTATAATGATTGAAAAAAGAGCGGCCACCGATATTATTGATAGAATCATTTTTTTCCTTCCTTTCTCCGAAATCCCCCCATACCCCCCTTTTGCAAAGGGGGGATTAAGGGGGGATTTTGCATTTACAGTTTTGTCCTCACCAATTCTCTTACCTTGTTTTTTGCCCGGCGGTCAATTTCAAATATATCTTCCAGAGACACATGTTTTTTTATCCGGTGTGAACGTACAGCCTTCTGCACGATATCAATTATGCCGTTAAATTTTATTTTCCCCTGCAGGAAAAGGTTCACCGCTTCTTCATTTGCGGCGTTCAGCACGACGGGTAAAGACCCGTTTTTCTCAATCGCCTCCGCCGCAAGCGAAAACCATGCTGAATTTCTGTCGGCAGAAGAGAACGTAAGCTTTTTCATACTGCTGAAATCTATCGGCCGCCAGGGAGTTTCTTTCCTCCGGGGGTAGTCCAGAACGAAGTTTATGGGAAATTTCATGTCCGGAGACGAAAATACGCCCTTAATAGTCCCGTCATTCAGTTCAACCATGCCGTGGATGAACGCTTCCGGATGGATAAGGACGCCTATTTTCTCCGCAGGCAGTCCGAAAAGATAGTGCGCCTCTATAATTTCAAACGCCTTGTTCATCATGGTCGCCGAGTCAACCGTTATCTTTTTGCCCATCTTCCACACAGGGTGTTTCAGAACATCCTTCAAAGTCGCATTTTTGCCCGCCGGCCTGCCGCCGAAAGGCCCGCCGGAAGCGGTAAGATATATCTTTTTTACATCTTCCTTTTTTATGCCTTCCAGCGCCTGAAAAACCGCATTGTGCTCGCTGTCTACGGGCAGTATGCAGGCGCCGTATTTTCTGCTAAGCCGGTTAATGATGTGCCCTGCAACGACAAGAATTTCCTTTGTCGCAAGCCCTATTACCTTTTTGCTGCGTATCGCAGAGCAAACCGCTTTCAGCGTACTGATTCCCGGGATGGCGCAGATGATGATATCAGCCTTTTTCAATGAGGCAATCTTTTCAAGCCCTTTGTCCCCGCATAAGATTTTCACGCGGGGAAACCGCCGCTCAAAAACCGTGTCGACTTTCTCAAAATAGACGTATTCCGGCCTGAATTCCCTTATCTGCCGGGCAAGCAGGTCTTTATTCTCCCTGCAGGCAAGTCCAATGACGTTAAACCTATCCCTGCCCTTTCTTATGACCTCAAGGGTATTTTGTCCTATCGTCCCCGTACTGCCCAGTATTACGATGTTTTTCATTTGTCTTTAAAGACAGTGCCATAAATCGCACCGCTACAATTTGCCGAATGCTGCATACTAATTGCCGTTCTTTATACCTCCGAATCTTCTTTTCCTTCGTCCGTAAGCCCCAACCGCCTTGAGAAAATCTTCTTCGCCGAAATCAGGCCATAGCACAGGAGTAAAATAAAACTCAGCATAAGCCGCCTGCCACAAGAGAAAATTGCTTATCCTCTTTTCGCCGGACGTCCTGATAATAAGGTCTGGCGGGGGGATTTTCCCAGTATAAAGATTTTTTTCAATCAATTCTTCGGTTACGTCTTTTTCCGGCACACCTGAACGGACAATTTTTTTAACCGCATCCGTTATTTCCTGGCGGCTGCCGTAGTTAATGGCGAAAACAAGGTTCAACCCCGTATTTTTCCCCGTCATCTTTTCAATGTCCGCCATAGTCTTTTTAAGAACCTGCGGAAGCTGTCCCCTCCTGCCTATAAAATTCACCTTCACATTGTTTTTGCAGAGATTTTTGCACTCTGTTCTCAGCCTATGCTCCATAAGACGGAAGAGAAACTCCACCTCGACACGGGGCCTTTTCCAGTTTTCCGTTGAGAAAGAGTAGAGCGTAAGGCATTTCACCCCGCATTTATCCGCCGCCTTTACAATCTTTCTGACAGATTCAAGTCCCGCCCTGTGCCCTTCAATCCGCGGAAGGTTTTTCTTCTGGGCCCACCTTCCGTTCCCGTCCATGACAATTGCTATATGAACAGGCATGATTTCCTTTTTCTTGTTTTTTTCTCTTTTCATAACTTAGTTCATCCTGCCTAATACCGAGTTGAGTTCGCAAGAAAGCAAGGCGGCCAGAAGGAGGCAACGAGGCGTATGTAAAAAATACGCCGAGGAAGCCGACGACGCAGCCAACGATGCTCTGTTGATGAAATCAGCTCGGTATCATATCTGAAAATTTTCGCCGAAATACACCTTTCTGGAATCAGGGTGCGAAAGGATTTCTTCCGGAGTTCCTTCTATGAGTATTTCGCCTTTATTTATCAGGTAAGCCCTGTCGGTAATTCTCAGGGCGTCCCGGACATTGTGGTCGGTCAGCAGTATACCTATACCGTCTTTTTTCAGTCCCACTATTGTCTCCTGCAATTCGTAAACCGTCTTGGGGTCGATGCCGGAGAAAGGCTCGTCCAGCAGAAAGTACTTCGGGTTAAGAGTCAGGCTTCTTCCTATCTCAAGACGCCGCTTTTCGCCGCCCGAAAGGGTGCCGGCCGTATTTTTTCTCATTTCGTAAAGCCCAACTTTCAACAGGGCTTTGCGGCATACCTCTTCCATTGCCGTTCTGTCCCTGTAATAGTCTTCCAGAACGATGTATATGTTATCCTCTACGGTAAGCCTGTTGAAGAGCGATATCTCCTGTGGAAGATAGAGCATGCCCGCCCGCGCCCTTTTCCATACGGGCAGGGAAGTTATATCCGTTTCGTCAAGGAGAATTTTCCCTTTATCCTGAAGGAGAAACCCGAGTATCATTTCAAAGGTCGTGGTCTTGCCGGCGCCGTTGGGTCCGAGCAAGCCTACCACTTCCCCTTTCTCCACGCTTATGGAGATGTCCGCAACCGCGGTTTTTCTGCCGAAATTCTTTTTGAGGTTTATTGCTTTAAGCATCTTTTAAAAAAGGTTCGTGCTTCCGGGATTGATGTTTATGCCCATATGTTTATAGGCAAGCGCTGTAGCCGTCCTGCCCTGTGCAGTTTTCTTTATAAAACCCTTTCTCACCAGAAAACTTTCATAAACCTCTTCTATGGTGTCGGATTCCTCTCCCACCGCTATGGACAGGCTCTTAAGCCCCACAGGACCCCCAGCAAACTTGGTGATGATAACCTCCAGTATGTTTTTATCCATCTCGTCAAGACCTTCTTCGTCAACATCCATCCTGTCAAGGGCGTGCCTTGAAATCTCCATGTCTATAACCCCTTTTCCCTTCACCTGCGCGTAATCTCTTATTCTCCTTAGAAGCCGGTTTGCAACCCTGGGGGTTCCCCTTGAGCGTTTTGCTATCTCCGCGGCTCCCTCTTCTGTTATCCCGGTATTGATCAGCCTGGCGGCCCTCTCTATAATCGCCTTTAGCTCTTCGGAAGAGTAGTAATCCAGCCGGTGCATGATGCCGAACCTGTTTCTTAAGGGAGAGGTAAGCAGTCCGACTCTCGTTGTCGCCCCCACAAGAGTGAAGCGCTTCAAAGGAATCTTTACTGACTTTGCCTTGGGCCCCTCGCCTATCATTATGTCTATGCAGAAATCTTCCATCCCGCTGTATAGGTATTCTTCAATGTTTCTGGAAAGCCGGTGAATCTCATCTATGAAAAGGATATCCCCTTCATCAAGGTTGGTAAGTATTCCCGCAAGGTCGCCCGCTCTTTCAATTACGGGGCCCGACGTGGCTTTTATGTTGACCCCCATCTCATTGGCAAGGATATATGCAAGAGTCGTCTTGCCTATCCCGGGAGGTCCGTGAAAAAGTACATGGTCAAGAACGTCTCCTCTTTCCTTTGCGGCTTTGATAAAAACTCCGAGGTTTTCTTTCACTTTGTTCTGGCCGACAAACTCGGAAAATCCTTTGGGCCTGAGGGTATTTTCGTATTTTATATCCTCGCCGGCAGCAATCGGAGACGTTATTCTCTCTTCCATTTTGTTATCCCTTTTTAAGGGCTTCTTTTATAATCTCCTCTATGGACATCTTGCGTCCTTTTTCCTTCATTATCTTGCCTACGCTGACCGCCGCCTCTCTTCTCTTATAGCCGAGAACGGTCAATGCCTCAACCGCGCTTGCAAAAATCTCCCTTTCGCTGTCTTCCTGCCTCTCTTCCGAAACAGGAAGCTTTTCAACCTTCTGTTTCAATTCAACTATCAGCCGCTCCCCCGTTTTTTTCCCGACTCCGGGAACATTGGTGAAAACAGAGGCGTCGTCGGAAAGAATGGCATTATACAACTCGTCTGTTCTCAGCCCGGATAGAATCCTCATTGCCACCTTCGGACCGATTCCCGGGACGGAAAGAAGCATAAGGAAGGTTTCTCTCTCCCGTTCCGTTGAAAAACCGAAAAGATTTATTTCTTCCTCCCTTATCTGCTGGAAGGTGAACAGTCTGATATTTTCGCCTTCTTCTCCTATGGATTGTGAGGTTTCAAGAGAGACGTTCAAAGTATAACCTACGCCGTTATTCTCTAAAACAACCCTGGCGGGCGATTTAAAGACCAGTTTGCCCTGAATGTAATAAATCATGCTCTTTTTTATAGTGGAGGTATGCCACCGCCGCTGCGACGGCATCGCTTTCATCAAGGCTTTTGAACCCTTTATGCCCGGTCATGTGCTCTATCATAAACTGCACCTGTTCTTTTGTCGCAGAACCCTGTCCCGTAATACTCTGTTTTATCTCCCTGGCCGGCAGAAGACAGAACCCTGTCCCTTTCCTTATTGCGGAACCGATAATAACCCCGGTAACCTGTCCTATTTTTAACGCAATCCGGACATTTTTGCCGAGATATATTTCTTCAACGGCGACTATATCCGGAGCTGTTTCATCCATCAGGACATCAAATTTTTCAATTATGGCCAGTATTTTTTTTTCATAAGAGGCTCCCGCGGCAGGAACAATTGCCCCGGACCTAAGCACCGTCTGGCTTCTTTCACTGCCTTCAACAAGTCCGTAACCCACCCTGTTAACACCCGGGTCGACCCCTAATATTTTCATGCTTTTACTGTTAGGCGGCGCCGGCCACATCGTCAGGGATGTCAAAATTTGCATAGGCGCCCTGAACGTCATCGTGGTCTTCAAGCGTCTCAAGCAGTTTAAGAACCTGTTCGGCCGTTTTCCCCTCTACCTTAACGGTGTTTTTGGGGACTAAAGTGACGTTTGCATCCGCCGGCTCAATGCTCTTATCTGCAAGAGCTTTTTTTACGTTTTCAAAATTTTCCGGAAGGACTGTTATTTCGTAAACGTCATCTTCGTTTGTCATATCTTCGGCGCCCGCTTCAAGTATCATGTCGAGAAGTTCGTCCTCTTTAACCTTTTCCCTGCTTACGGAGATGACTCCCTTTCTTTCAAATATCCATGCCACACTTCCGGCTCCTCCGAGATTGCCGTTATGCTTGGAAAAAATCGAGCGTATCTCTGAAGCGCTTCTGTTTTTGTTGTCCGTCAGAACTTCAACGTATATGGCCACTCCCCCGGGCCCGTATCCTTCATAGGTAACCTGCTCAAATTGCACGCCGCCTTCTTCCCCCATCCCTTTCTTTATGGCGCGCTGGATATTGTCGTTCGGCATATTGAAACTCTTCGCCTTGTCTATAACCATCCTCAGGCGGGGGTTGGTATCAGGGTTGCCTCCTCCGGTCTTTGCGGCCATCATTATTTCCCTGATAAACTTCGTGAACATCTTGCCTCTTTTTGCATCCGTCGCCATCTTCTTATGCTTGATACTGTGCCATTTGGAATGTCCCGACATTGTACCCTCCTTATCATCGCAGGCTGAAGACCTGCAGCTACCCTTGAATTTATTGATAACCGGTAGCCGCAACTCTTTAGGTTGCGCTGTCATGAGTGCGCAGGTTTTCTTTTCGCAGGCTGAAAACCTGCGGCTACCCGTTCAGAAATCCGAACGCAAAGACGGATTTCTTTACTCTTTTTTCATTTTCGCCCAGAAGTCCTTTGCGCTGATACTCTCTATGTTTTTTCTGAAATCCTCCGCTTCCTTCCTGCTGATAGGCCCTGAAAGGTCGCCGGTTTTCAGAAATTCCTTCCCTCCGTAATTTTTAACTATCTTAACGTCCTCCAGAAGCGTCTCTTCGGCAAAAATCGGCGCCTTAAACCTCAAGGCAAGCGCTATGCCGTCGCTCGGCCGGCAGTCTATCGTTTCTTCTTTCCCGCCGCGCTGAACTATCATATTTGCATAATAGGTGTTGTTCTTTACGGTGTAAATTTCCAGCCTCGCAAACTCATACCCTGCTGAAACCATGACATTTTTCATAAGGTCATGCGTAAGAGGCCTGGAGGAAGCCGATTCTTCCAGCACAAAAAGTATGGACTGCGCCTCAAAAATTCCCACCGCTATGGGCAATATCTTCCCCTTTCTGCTTTTAAGTATTATAACGGGGAGTTCGTGCAAAAGATTAAGAACAATGCCCGCTATCTCAACTTTTTCCATGTGTTTACTGCTGCTCCTTCTCTTTTTTTCTCTCATCTATTATCTTCTGGGCTATATGAGCCGGCACAACCTCATAGTGGGAGAAGAGCATCGTATATGTCCCCTGTCCGCTGGTTATGGACCTTAACTCATTGGTATAATTCGCCATCTCGGCGAGAGGAACCTGCGATTTCACAACCTGCGTCCTGCCGGAGGAAATCATATCCAGAACCTTGCCCCTTTTTGCGTTAACGGTGCCTATAACGTCTCCCACAAAATCCTGGGGGACCCTTATCTCAACGTTGACAATCGGCTCAAGAAGTATGGGACTGCCCTGCTGAAGCGCCTTCTGCAAAGCAAGGATGCCCGCAAGCTGGAAGGCGATATCCGACGAGTCAACGGTATGGTATGTCCCGTCGTAAAGCCTCACCCGTATGTCAACCACGGGATAGTATGCAAGAGAGCCCTTTTTCATGCCCTCCTTTATCCCCTTTTCCACCGAAGGGATAAACTGCCTCGGGATGGCTCCTCCGACAACTTCGTCAACGAACTCAAAACCGCCCCCTCTCGGAAGAGGCTCAACCTTGATATAGCAGTGTCCATATTGGCCTCTGCCGCCCGTCTGTTTCTTGTGCTTCCCCTCCGCATCCGCGGGAGAGGTGATTGTTTCCTTATAAGCTATCTTGGGAATCCCTTTCTCCACCTCGACGCCAAACTTGTTTTTGAACTTGTTTATCGCTATGTCTATGTGGAGGTCTCCCATGCCGGCAATGATAGTCTCTCCCGTTTCGTCATCCCTGAAAACCTTTATGGTAGGATCCTCTTCGGCTATCTTGTTTATGGCGTTGCCGAGCTTATCTTCGGTCCCCTTGACCTTCGGCTTTATGGAATAGGAAACTGCCCCTTCCGGCGGCCTTGTCACAGCAAACGTGAGCGGATTTCCCTGTTCGCAGAATATGTCAAACGCCTCAGCGCTGGAGAGTTTGGCAACCGCAACCACTTCTCCCGAAATGGCTTCGGGTACAGACTCCTGTTTCTTGCCCTGCATCCTGAGAAGCTGTCCCACCCTTTCCTTGGTGTTCTTTGTAACATTCAGGAACTGGGAATTTGATTTAAGTTTGCCTGAAAAGACTCTCAGGTACGAAAGCTTGCCGGCAAACGGGTCGAAAACAGTCTTTACGACAATTCCGAGCAGAGGCTGACCTTCGTTCCTTGCAACCTCTTTATCCTGTCCGTCCGAAGCCGACGCTTTTAACGGAGCCAGCTCTTCGGACGAAGGCATATAGTCAAATATAAACTGCGTAAACTCCTTAATTCCAGTCTGGCTCATTGCGGAGCCGGAAAGAACGGGTATCACCCTGCCTTCAATAACTCCCTGCTTTATATGCTTTAATATCTCCTCAAAAGGAATTTCCTCCCCCTCCAGGTACTTTTCCATCAGGGCGTCGTCCAGTTCGGCAATCACGTCCATTGACCGCTGGATATATTTCTGAAAAGACTGATCATTCGTCTGTTTCCCGTCAAGAAGATTTGCGACGCCGGCCAACTTTCCATTTTCATACAGCGGGCAGGTCACAAGAAGCAGTTTTTTCCCGAATGCGGACTCCATTTCATCCCAGAGCTTGTCAAAGGAGATATCCGGCATATCAAGTTTGTTAATAAACATGCATGCGGGCTTTCCCTTCCCTGAGATAATCTCCCAGAGCTTTTCGTCTCCGGAAGAAACGCCTTCGTCAGCGGATATGTTCAATGCGGCGTTATCCGCGGCTTCAACGCCCGCAATCTGCTCTCCTATGAAATCCATGTACCCCGGAGTGTCAACGATGCACATAACCTTGTTCTTGCCGCCCTTTATATAGCCGGTGCTCAAGCTTATGCTCATCTGCCTCTTAATTTCTTCTTCATCGAAATCCATGGTTGTACTGCCTTCGCTCACCGCTCCCATCCTGTCAATCATGCCCGCGCCGTACAGCATCGCTTCAGCAAGCAGTGTTTTACCAGTCTTGTTTCCTCCGAAAATCCCCAGGTTGTAAATACTCCCCATTCTTTTATCCTCCTTAAAAACAACAAAATAGACCCAATTCCCGCCTCTCCATGCAAAGACGGGCAAAAAGGATTGATTAAGACTGCCTCAAAACCGGTATTTAGCCCGGCGTTTCTGAATTTGCGGGATTATTATATCAGATTTTCCCGCTTCTGGGAAATCTATAGTATTGCGGGAGATTGCTTATAGGGATAAAAACACCGCAGAGATAAATCCCCCTCAGTCCCCCTTTTTCAAAGGGGGAGAGATTGCCTTCCCCCTCCTTAGAAAAAGGAAGGTCGGGGTGGATTTGAAAGAAGAAGCAAGGAAGATAGTACCCTCTTTCAAGACACCCGGAGAGTGAGGCGGTAAGGAGGAAACAACGCAGGCATACGTGTAAAAGGTATGTCGAGGAAGTTTCCGACGCAACCAACGAAACTATCGGGGTGTCTTGGAAGAGGGGAAATAAAAATGTCCCTGGCAACACCTACTCTCCCACACCCTTTCGAATGCAGTACCATTGGCGCTGAAAGGCTTAACGGCCGTGTTCGGGATGGGAACGGGTGTTTCCCCTTCGCCATGGTTGCCAGAGACGGGTGAGATTATACCTCATAAAAAAATCCCTGTCAACACTTCCCAAAAATTTCTAAAACACCTTATGTTTGGCACGGCCTAGCGATTGGCAGAAATGTCAGCTAACAGCCTGTCAACTTCTTTCGGGTATCTAACGGCATGACTTTAAACCCTGTCTGCCAGTTTTGTCATGGTTTCAGCTACTTAACGGAAAAAAGAGCTGTTTTTTGAAGTCGTAGGAAAACCAGTAAAAAATCCACACTCGCTCTTTCTCCCTGCAAGATGAAAACATCATGACAGGATATCCGATTCGCAGGGATCTCCCTGTCCTTTTTTCAGAGAGATAGTTTCATATAGATTCTTATTTGGCGCAACGATTCACTTTCATATAGATTTATTATGGCGCAATTCGGTATATAGCAAGGTTGTCTGAAATAATGTAAAATATACCCGTTCGTCGTTAAAGGAGGTTTATGCCGTTTCAGCCTGATTTCAGACATTTTGTCACGGTTATGCAGAATCAGCGCCCTGCGAGGCTTACGCTGTATGAGCATATCTTCAGCGACAGGATAATGGAGCAGATACTCAAGATTGACTTTGCGGGGTTGAAAGAGGGGAGCTGGATAGACAAAGAAGAGTATTTTCATCATTACTGCCGGTTCTTCCGGGAAATGCAATACGACATAGTCCCTTACGAGTTCGGCATTTGCGGGATACTTCCGGGACCGGCGGCCATCTGCGGAGGAAAAGGGCCCATACAGTCCCGCCGGGATTTTGAAAATTACCCGTGGAAGGAACTCCCGCAACTTTACTGGAAGTCTGCACAACCCTTAATGGACGCTCTTGTTTCCGCTCTTCCCGCCGGCATGAAAGCAGTGGGGGGCATAGGATACGGCGTTTTTGAAACGGCTGAAGCGCTGGTAGGTTTGGAGTATCTTCCGTTTATTCAGGCTGACGACCCCGCCCTTTATGACTCTTTGTTCACCTCCATAGGCAGTTTTATGCTGGAACTCTGGGAAAGATTCACGGAAAGGTACGGAAGCCATTTCGCCGCATGCCGATTCGGAGACGATTTGGGTTTTAAATCTTCCCTGCTGACAAATCCTGCGACCGTCAGGAAAAATGTCATTCCGCAATACAAAAGGATAATAGATGCTGTGCATTCCTCAGGGCATCGTTTTCTCTGGCATTCATGCGGCTGCATCTTCGAAATCATGGATGATGTGATAGCTGCAGGCATTGATGCCAAGCATTCAAATGAAGACGCCATAGCGCCTTTTGAAAAGTGGATAGCAGACTACGGCGAACGAATAGCGCTTCTTGGAGGTTTCGACATGAATTTCCTGTGCACCGCCGGCGAATCGGAAATTTACGAAACAGTGCTCCGCCGAGGCGCTGAATACCGCGCCATGTGCAGGGGATATGCGCTGGGCTCCGGCAATTCCATACCCGATTATATGCCTGTTGAAAACTACCTTGCGATGATTAGAGCGGCTCAGCAAATACAAAAACAGCGTGCGTAACAGTCGCTAATAGTATCTGAAGCAACAATTCAAAATTTTGTATTATTATCTTGCGCTTCTTCAACTCTCCTGCTTAAAGCCGATTGATGTGCATGACAAACGGGTTTTAACCGGAAGTTTGACAGGATGGAAGAATAATTTTACAATCTCCCGTAAAATTCATTATTCAATCCGTTGCCCAATGTGCAAATTGAAATGAAAGACAATCTTAAAATGCTGGTTATAGGGGATATTCACTATAGCGCGGCGGAGGAAGCGGCGGCTTCCGCTCCCGGCAGGCATGCCAAATACGGGCTGGAACTCCTGACAAGGGCGCTCAGGCGCTTTGCCGGGGAAGAAAAACCGGACGTTCTTGTTATTCTCGGAGATGTTACCGACAGCGGCGGCAGACAGGAAGCGAATGATGCAATGATAGCGGTTGAAAAATCCGGCATACCGGCGGTCATTATCCCTGGCAACCACGACGCACCTGGAGGCAGGCCGAAACCCCTGCCGATAAAAAACTTTCTTCTCTACCCTTTCGTTGACAGTTACCAAGAAGATGACAAATGCACACGCAGGGAAGAGGACATTGAAAAATTCCGACTTGCGGTTAAAAACAATCCGGGTAAAAAAATCATAGCCCTTCAACATAACCCCGTTTACCCCATGATAGAAGACGATTATCCCTATAACCTGCGTAATGCGTACAGTGTTCACAGGGCTTATGCGGAAAACAACGTAATCCTTTCTTTGAGCGGACACTACCACCCGGGAAAGAATTTGACATATAAAAGCGGTGAATCAAAAACCCTCACGTTGAAAGCATTTCAAGGAAGAGTTCAGGGTAAAAACGGAGTCGGATACTTTACGGTGCCAGCACTCTGCGAATCTCCTTTCCGGTATGCCGTGATTGAAGTGCGGGGCGATAAAATCAGCGCGGATGAATACGCCTTGAGAAACCCCGTGCCTTTATGCGATAACCACTGCCATACGCAGTTTGCCTACTGCGCGGAAGACGTTACCGTAGAGAAAGTGCTTGAAAGAGCTTCTCTTCTGGGGATGGACTACGTCTGTTTTACCGAGCATGCAGACCAGCTGTATCTTACCCGCGAGGAATACAGCCGTATGAAATACCTGCAGGACGCCGGCATACTTATCTCTGCCCGCAAGAATGGAACCGACAGGGTGAAAGCGTTCCGCGAAGCGGTTAAACAAAGCGGCTCTGCAATGGCGAAGGCGGGCCTTGAGGTTTGCCCCGACGCTTCGGGAGGCATCACCCTCCTGCCGGAGGACAGAGAAGGGCTGGATATGGTCATAGGCGCAATACACTTTCTACCGGGGGATTTTTCACATGCGGATGAAAAAGAGGTGCAGAGAGGTTTTATGCAGGCGTTTGAAACTCTTGTAAACAATGACATAGACGTGCTTGCACATCCGTTCCGCCTGTTTTCACGGAGCGGATTGAAACCGCCAAGAGATCTCTTCAGGCCGGTTGCCGGCATGCTGAAAAACTTCGGGGTGGCGGCGGAGCTTAATTTCCATACAAATAAACCTTCTCCGGAGTTTTTTGAAATTTGTCTGCGGGAGGGAATAAAGATATCATTAGGGACGGATACCCATAACCTCTTGCAGGCAGGGGAGTTTTGTAAGCATCTTGAGTTCTTGAAAATGCTGGGTATTTCAACGGAGCAAATAGGAAAGATATTGTATCTGTTATCCTGAGAAAAACGGTAAACAATTTGCGGCCTGTAGCGGTGCGATTCATCGCACGGCTTTTAGCGGCATAAATGCCACCGCTACAATTTATCCATGAAATTGTTTTTGAGGAAAGGAGAAAAAATGGGAAAGATAAGAGCGGCTGTTATAGGATGCGGCAAATTTGCGGAAGCACAGCATCTGCCCAACTGCGAATGGTCGGACAAGGTTGAGCTCTATTATTGTTCCTCGAGAAGTGAAAAGGGCAGAAAGACGGCGGAAAGGTTCGGCTCAGAAAAGATTACAGCGGATTACAAGGACATACTGAAAGACCCGAAGGTAGATATGGTGATACTGAGCGTACCCCACGACCAACACATGTTCTACATCAGGGAAACCCTCAACGCTGGTAAAAACGTCCTGTGCGAAAAACCCATGACAATGACTATGGAAGAAGCATACGAGGTCATTAAGCTCGTTCGGACAAAGGGTGTGAAGTTATGCGTGGATTACAACCGCAGGCGCAGTCCCGCGATGCTGGACCTTAAAAAGAATTTCATGGCTCACAGTGACAATCCCAAGGGGAAAGCCAGGGTATATACGCAGGAGCTCAACAGGCCGTTATGGGCCGAAGAGCAGAGAACCATGGTACTGATAAGAGTAAACGACGAAAGCCTGACCTACGGCGGCGTACATATAGACTGGAAGGAGGGCGGCGGGCTCATCATCGGCGAAGGATGCCACTGGGTTGACCTGATGTCATGGCTGATTGAAGAGCGGCCTGTGAGGATTTACGGGAGCGGCAGTACCCGGATGAATTACGTCTTAACCGTTGAATTCTCAAACGGAGCTCTCGGATGCCTCTTTTTCTCCGCGGCCGGTTCTTTCGAATATCCCAAGGAATTGATAGAGATACAGCACAGGGGCAAGATTTTCAGAAGTGAATGTTTCGTTGAAAACCATTATTTCGGCTTAGGCGAACGGACGGTAAAAACCTTCCCCCTCCAGTTTGATTTCCAGCCGGACCATGGAAATGAGGGAGGTCTCGCCGGATACCTGAAGAAGATAGACGCCATGGGCGCGGAATATGTAAAAAGGGGAGTGTTTAACTATGTTTTCCCAGACAAAGGGCACAGGGGCCTGCTTAATTCCTTTGCCGAAGCGATTATCAACAACACCCCTTCGCCGGCAGACGAAATTGCGGGCATGCGCGCGACGTACCTATCTTTGAGGGGTATGGACTCAATCCGGACAGGAACAGCCCTTCCGGTCAACACTGAAGAGTGGGAAATGTACGTCCATATGTAAATATATGCGTGAAGCGGAATCGTATCGCCCGCTTCTAATTAATGCATAGAGCAAGGTAACAAAACAGGTAGTCGCAACTCTTTCGATAGTCCGCCAACTCTTTAGTGGAGGAAGGTTGCGTCTGGAGAAGAGCGTAAAAGGACCGCAGGCTGAAGACCTGCGGCTACCGCAAAGAATTGGAAGCGGGATATTATTTAGGTTTTTTGCCTGAGAGGTTGGAGGGATACCTGTACCAGTCCATTTTCGTTTTCCCGTAATGCGCCCAGGGAAACTTCACCAGAGCTTTTTCAAACACTTCGGTTATATTTTTTCCTTTAACCGGTTTTTTAAGGACAGGTTCTAAGGGAGGGATATGGCCGGGGGCATCAAGAAGATTCAGGTTTACCGGCCCTTTGATAACGTAAGGCTTTATTTTTCTTCTTCCTTCGATACCCTTGCGGACGCCTTCCCTGATTATCTCCTGCGCCCTTGCCGGAAGAACCGATCGGCAAAAATTCGGCCCGTAGCTGTGTTTGACAACACCGGTAACAATATCCGGATTTTTCTCTTTCACTTCTCCCGTGATTACCTGGTCGCCGCTTACAAAAACCGCCGGGATGCCGAGGTCTCCCGCCAGAGCCATTGCCATGGATGCTTCGCTCATGTATATCCTTCCTCCATTAACTTCCCACTTGCTATGGGGGCATACCGCTCCCAACTCTCCGCCCATTGCATGCATGCCTACAAGCACCATCGCATCCCATCCCTGTTTCAATTCAGTCAGCCATTCGGGGGAGTGTCCGCCCCTGCCGTGAAGAATCTCGCAGCCGCCTTCAAGTTCTTCAAAAAGGATGTTGTATGCCGAACCGTGGTTGTCATTAACGTAAATAGTGTCCGCGCCTGCGTCCTTTGCTCCCTTTACCGCGGCGCTGACCTCTCCGGTAAGCAGACGGTACATCCTCTGACGGTGGTGAAAATTCTCAAGGGTTTGCGTATCCCTGTCCTCAAAAGAAAAAAAACCTGCAACGCCTTCAATATCTGTCTGAATGTATATCTTCATTATCTCACGTCCCTTTCAAGAGGCAACTGCTTGAAAGTGCTCTGCGAATTCATCCTCCCGCTGCGGTCAAAGGTGATGCTCCCCATGCCGAAATAATACCATACGTCGCTGTTTCCAAGCATTTCCATTCTTTCCGGATTGCCAAGCAGGTTCAGAACCTCGTCGTAAGACATTCCTTTCTTGACCTTTTTCCATGTATCCATGTCGGGCCTTGTGGTGGCAGAGAACTGGGTCGCCAGCTCAAGATTCCTGAGCCCTTTGGCAAGCCTTCCGTTTGACTCTGCAAGCTTGTCAATCTGTTCCTGCATCTCCTCCGCTCCCTTCGCAAGTTTCTCCAGTTTCCCTTCAAGTTCCGCCACTTTCGCGGATAGACCTGCGGCATCCGCTCCAGCACCTACTGTTTTCTGTTCCTCTGCATAACAGCCCAGAGCCATAAAAACAATCGCAAAAAGCACAATAATTTTCCGTAGAGCAGCCATCTTTTCTCCCCTCCCAAATCCCCTTTAAATTCCCCCTTTGACAAAGGGGGAAATAGGGGGATTTTTAAAGATTGAAAAACTCTTTCGGGTTAGTATAGCACATTCTTTTCGCAAGCGCCTCCGCCGTCTCTTCAGTCATCTGCCCCATCTCTGCCATGCCGCCCAGAACATCGGAAAGAACGCGGCGGAACATCTCAAACCTTGAGCCGTAAGAGAGAATCTTCCGCGAATCGGAGACCATTCCCGCAAACGCGGAGAGAAGGTCAACCGAACCGATGTATTCAAGCTGTCTTTTCATACCTATGGGGTTGTCGCAAAGCCACCAGGCCGACCCCAGCCGGACTTTTGCGCCGAACGCCCTTGCTGTAGAAGCAAGCGTTGCATAGTGAACGGCATCCAGACAGTAAAGAACCGTTTTCAGCCTGTTGTCAAAGCGGTTCAGAAAGGATGTGAGCGGAGGCAGGATATCAATAAAATGGCTGGAAACGTCTCCTCCGGAATCCGCTCCCAGTGTTTCGAACAGCGTCTTCCCGACATCCCTGACTGCACCGATGTGAAGCTGGAAAACCCAGTCTTTTTCAGCATCAAGTTCGCCCATAAACCCGAACAGATAGCCGGCAAAGACGTTTGCCTCTCCGGAAGATATTGTACCTCCCTGCAATGCTTTCATAAACACCCTGTTCGCATCCTTCCTGTCTTCTGTTCCGGCCAAAGGCCGTTCAACTCCGTGGTCGCTTGCCCTGCATCCGCACTCGGCGAAATAATCATGCGACCTTCTGAGAACGTCCTCAACATCCTTTATTGAGCGGCACTTTACGGCAAACCGCCCTGCAAGTCTTTCAATATACCGCCTCCAGCCCGTAGAAGTTATCTTAATTGCCCTGTCAGGCCGCCATGTAGGCCTTATTATGGTACTGCCCATCACGCGGTTAATCTGCATATGAACATCCAGGATATCCGCCGGGTCGTCGGTAGAGCACATAACCTCCACGTTTGTTCTGCGGAGAATCTCCCGGGGCCGGTTGCAGGGCAATTTGAGTTTTTCGGCAACTGCTTTCCATGTCTTTTTTCCCGTGGATTTGCAAAGCGGCTCATCTATCCCGAAACATCTTTGGAGGTCAAGGTGCACCCATTCATAGACAGGGTTGCCCGCAATAAGAGGGAACGCCTCCGCCATCTTCCGCCATTTTTCTTCGGCAGGGGCATTTCCCGTAATGTACACTTCAGGCACTCCGCATTTCCTGAGCATCTCCCACACATAGTGGTCGGTTGCGGCAAATACCTGCCACGGATTTATATAATTCTTGTTCTCGGCGATCTCCTTCACGTCGGCATGGTTATGCGGGTCAACAACGGGAAGAGAAGCAACTTTTTTGAATATCTTTACCGCGGTTTTATTCCCCAGAAGATACTTTTTATCCAGAAACCCCATCTTTCCCCCCTGACCTTATTAAACGTGAGAAAGGGAAGCGCGGACGTGCGAGTGCTGAAACCCCCGAGCACTGAAACTGCTTTCCTTTCTCTATACTTAAGTCAACTCGGTATCATATCCAGAAAACCTGGTTCCCCGTCCTACCCGTAAACAAATCAATAATAAACCATATCCCTGCGGCTGAATAAAGCCCGAGAGGCAGCCCGAGGAAAAATGGTTTTAACTTATCATAAACCTGCGCCCCCCCGTACCTCATGATTATTGATTTTACAAGCCATACGAGGAATATGGAAAACCAGAGGGCGTCAATCCATGCCACGGGCGCAATGACAATCCCTATTGGATGGAACGGCCACCAGAGAAAATTCTGCCGCATGAAAAGAAAAACGCCCATGGTAAGGGCTCCGATTCCCTTGCTTATCCATCCTATCGCATTGGGAGCGGTCTGATACCGTATCATCTCGGTCGCGTAATTGTAAGGCGCCGTAACGTTGCCCCGGAAATACCAGTCGTTCAGGTTGATGCCCCCGTATTTATATCCCAGCTTCAACTGCAGGATAATGGTAACTATTATATTCAACACTATGGCTCCCATTATCGCCCATACAAGAGGTTTCCTGTTCCCTCTCATGCCTTCCGAAACCTTCAGCCCCATGGAAATAGAGGAGAGAGGGAAGGTCCTGAGGTCGGCGGCATAGACATAGGTCATGCTTAAAGCTGCTATTGTCATAGGGGCAAGGTGCGCCGAACCCATGGATGATACTATCTGCGCCGATGCGATGGAGGTGGCGACAAGAGTCGGAACCCCTCCTTCGCATACAACGCGGGTAATGGTAATCCATATTACAAAAGCGATGACAAGAAACATCAGGGAGACATACCAGGCCATGCCGGATACCGTCAGCCATCCTGTAAGGAAAAGGGAGCCGAATACAAGCCCCCAGAATGCGGCCTTGTAGGACATTATTTCACCGGAATCGTCCACCCGCCTTTTCCCCGTTGCGCCGTGCCACACATCTTTAAGGTGAGCCCTGGCAATCCACAGGCTGTAAGCCACCATAACAATCATAGCTCCCATGCCGAAGTGGTTGAAGAGCGGCTCTCCGGAACAACCGTAAATACCTACATTCTCGGCACTCGCTATGCCCATGATATTGAAACTGCCCCGTATAATCTTGAACAGAACGTTGAAGAACCATATGGAAAATAGAACATTAAGGTTAACGAAATATATGAACCCTATTACAGGAAAACTGATCCTGAATGCCAGATTTACTGTCCTGCGAAATATCTGGACACTTTGTGCAAGAGGAACCTGCGGCACCATGGGGAAATAGAAATGGAGCGCGGCAAGCGTTCCCAGAAGAAAAGCTATTGAAAACCCGAGCCACATGAGCGGATTCTTGAAGAACGGCGCTATCCTTCCCTGTTTGCCGGCTTCGGAACTTTCCTTTACCATCTCTCTCGGCAGTATTGTGAGCGGATAGACAAACCGCTCCCTCTCCATCCACTGTTTTCTTAATATCGAAGCGGCGCAAAACATGACATAGTACAGTACAAAGATGAAGGAAAGCCAGACAGCCAGCGGACTGAGCCATGCGGACCACGGTATTTTCATGCCTGCCGGCAGTCCTTCAAAAAAATACCTGGAGGCATTCGCGTCCGTCACTATCAGAAATTTTTTCACATTGGGGAGAAGGAAAGAACCCCACTGGTTTTCGGGAGAAGCATAATAAAGCGGACCGGAAATGATGGGAAGAAGCTGACTGCCTAAACCCATCTCGGTAACTGAAGATGCGACAAGCATCATTATGTAAATCAGCAGAAGCTCTCCCTGCGCAAATCCCAGCCTTCTGTTAATCAGCTTCAGGAAGGAATTGACAAGAAACACCAGTATAAAGAATATGAAGATAGCGCCCGCAGGCATATGGTCTATAGCCATATAAGAGCTGTGAGTAACGTTTACCGAGTACTGGGAGACGAAAGCGACAAGCACCGAAAGAAGCAATCCTGCAATAAATGCCCGTTTGGTCAGAAATTTATCCACTGATTCCTCCTTTTAAGCTTTGTTCTATGGTATAGGCTGTTTCAATGATTTTCTCTTCTCTGAAATGCGGGGCTATAATCTGCAGTCCTGCCGGCAGAGAAGAAACAAAGCCGGCGGGGATGCTCATTGCAGGCAGTCCTGCAAGATTGACGTTGGCGGTAAAAATGTCCGAAAGATACATCTTAATGGGGTCTTCCTTTTTCTCCCCGAGCTTAAAAGGCAATTCGGGGGCGGTCGGGGTGATAATTACGTCTGCTTCCTTGAATGCCTCCGTAAAATCCTTCCTGATGAGAGCCCTGACCTTCTGCGCTTTTATGTAATAAGCATCATAGTAACCGGAAGAGAGCACGTATGTGCCGAGGATTATCCTTCTCTTTGCCTCCGCCCCGAACCCCTCCCCCCTTGTGTTCATGTACATCTCCCGCAGGTTTTTATAGTTTCCCGTCCTGAAACCGTATTTCACCCCGTCAAACCTCGCAAGGTTGGAACTTGCTTCCGCAGTGGCAAGTATGTAATACACGGCTATCCCGTATTTTGTGTGCGGCAGGGAAATCCGCTTTACTTCCGCTCCCTGTTTTTCAATGAGGCGTATTGCCTCCATAACCCTGTTTTTTACCGGTTCTTCTATTCCCGAAGCAAAATATTCTTCAGGAATGCCTACCCGCAATCCCTTAATATCATCCTTCAGAAAATCCGTATAATCGGGAATTTTTATCTCCACGGAGGTGGAATCTTTTTCGTCTCTGCCTGAAATAACGTTCATCAACATGCAGGCATCTCTTACATCCTTTGTTATCGGCCCTATCTGGTCCAGGGATGAAGCAAAAGCTATCAAACCGTACCTGGAAACCCTGCCGTACGTAGGCTTTAAACCCACAACCCCGCAGAACGCCGCCGGCTGTCTTATCGACCCGCCGGTATCGGAACCGAGCGCGCCGAAGCACAGATTCGCACCCGCCGCTGACGCAGAGCCGCCGGAAGACCCGCCAGGCACGCGCATTTCGTCAAAGGGGTTTCTGGTGGGGCCGAATGCGGAACTTTCGGTTGATGAGCCGAAAGCAAATTCGTCCATATTGGTTTTTCCTATAATCAGGGCGCCGGACTGCTTTAGCTTTTCTATTACCGTCGCGTCATAAGGAGGGTAAAAGTTCTCAAGCATCCTGGAAGCGCATGTTGCGGGCATGTTTTTTATGCAGATATTGTCCTTCACGGCGACCGGTACGCCTTCAAGATATCCCAGCCGCCCGCCGGACGCTATTTTTTTATCAACCTTTTTTGCATCTTCAATAACACCGGGGTTCAGATAAAGGTAGCTGTGAAGGCTTTTGTCTTTTTTTTCTATTGCCGCAAGCAGTAATTTTACGGCTTCAACGCAGGATATCTCTTTTTTTGCAAGCAGTTCTTTCAACTGCCACGCTGTTAATTTGAGTATATCCATCGTATTTTAGCGTTCAGCGTATAGCGTTTAGCGTATAGTGAAAAACTGTTTAGTCTTAATCGTTTCCTATACGCCCTGCGCTATCCGCTTCACGCCTGCTTTTCATAGATATTTTCGCGGGTCCGCTATTTTCCCTTCAATACTGCTTGCCGCAACCGTTGCGGGAGATGCGAGGTATATGAAAGCATTCTGGTTGCCCATCCTGCCCTTGAAATTTCTGTTTGCGGTTGATATCACGTTTTCACCGTCGGAAGGAATCCCCTGGTGCGTTCCCACACAGGGACCGCATCCAGGATTTGTGACGCATCCGCCCGCTGCCGTTATGGCCTGGATATATCCTTTTTTCATGCACTCAAGGTAAATCTGTCTTGAACCGGGAGCGCATATAAGCCGCACCCCGCGCTTAATTCTTTTTCCCTTCAGGATTTTTGCCGCAATTTCAAAATCTTCCGTTCTGCCGTTGGTGCATGTTCCTATAAACGCCTGCTGTATCTTTGTCCCTTCCGCCTTCTCAATATCCGCTACATTATCAACCGTATGGGGCATGGCCACCTGAGGAGGCAGTTTGGAAATATTTATCTCTGCCTCTCTTTCATAAACAGCGTCCCTGTCGGCAAAAACGGGTTTCGCTTTTTTCGCGTTATGCTCTTTGAGCCACCTTGCAGTTTTATCATCCGCCTCCATTATCCCGCACTTTGCTCCGACTTCAGTAGTCAGGTTGCATATTGTAAACCGTGCACTCATTGAGAGCAGGGAGGCCGCCTCTCCTGTTATTTCCACACTTTTATAAAGAGCCCCTTGGGCCGTAAGTGTTTTCACTATCGCAAGCGCGACGTCCTTGCCGAAGACGCCGCGCGGCATCTTCCCTTTCAAAACAACCTTTACGGTCTGCGGAACCTTGAACCATAAACTGCCTGTCAGAAGCGCTATCGCAAGGTCTGTCGACCCCACGCCCGAAGACATGACGTTAAGCGCTCCGTAAGTAGGAGTGTGGCTGTCCGCTCCGAGTACCAGATTCCCGCATGTCACAAGGCCTTTTTCCGGCAGGAGCACATGGCAGACGCCCTCTCCGATGTCAAAAAGGGTTATCCCGTATTTTGAAGCAAAATCCCTCATCATTTTGTGGAGAGCCGATACCCCCTGGGACTGACTTGGGCTGTTATGGTCAATGACAAATACCGCCTTCTTTTTGTCAAAAACCTTCTCGGCGCCGAACTTTTCAAACGCCTTTATAACAAGAGGCGCCGTCCCGTCCTGCGCCATCACAAAATCAACCTTTGCAAGGGTTATATCCCCTGCGCATACCTTTTTAGCCGAATGTGCGGAAAGAATTTTTTCAGCTATTGTCTGTCCCATGTGCAATCCTTTTAAATGCCGGGGTTCGGGAAATACTTTTTCCCGGATACCGGGTCCCTAACCCCTGTTTTTCAGGGGGTTAACGTCAAAAGCTCCCTTACTTCCTCGGGATGATTGGCGATGAATATCAGTTCCTCGTCCGTCAAAGGCAGCTGGTTAGCAACGTTGGCGTATCTGGCAAGCGTGAGTATCTCTCTGGCTTCCTCGTCATCCTTGAATTTAACTTCCAGCTTGCCGTAGACATTCCTCAAACCTTTTATGCCGCTGTATTCTCCCAGCAGTATCATTCTGCCGCTTTCAACAACCTCGGGAACTCCCCTCCCAAGCTCCTCAAAATCGTACAACTCATAATTTCTCCGGTCTTTAAGGGCTCCGTCCACGTGTATGCCGGAGGAGTGTGCAAAAGCATTCTTTCCCACACCCACCTGGTTTATGGGGATAGGGACACCGAAAGCATAAGAAGCATAATGAGCTATTTTCCACGCCATCTTAAGGTTAATCCCCGGATCAAGTTCATACTTGCCTGTAAAACCCTCGGCATATTTTATTGCAAGGATAACGGAAACAAGGTCTGCATTGCCTGCTCTTTCTCCCATGCCGTTGACCGTCGTATTGATATAAGCGTCCACCCCTGCGTCAACAGCGGCCTTTGCGCCAGAAACCGAAACGGCAACTACCATTCCAAGGTCATTATGGCAGTGAAGCTCAATCGGGAGCTTCACCTCTTTTGCAATCTTATGTATCCTGTCATAAACAGTAAAGGGTGAATCGCATCCTAAAGTATCGCAGTAGCGTATCCTGTCTGCGCCGTTATCTTTCGCCGCCAGAGCAAACTCAATCAGACGGCTGACTTTTGTCCTTGATGCATCCTCGGCGTTAACGCCTATGGACTTTATTCCTTTCTGCTTTGCAAGTTTCAAAGCCGCCTTCATCTCGTTAACAACGTCTCGGAACTTCATTTTTCCCTGAAACTTGCCCACAATCATCTGCTCGGAAGTGGAGATTGATATATTGGCATGTTCAAGACCTGTTATATTTTTGAACGCTTCCTCAACGTCCTGGGGTATCGCCCTCATCCATCCCGAAATCCGTATGGGGTATAAAACCTTCTGCTTTGCAAGCTTTATATTGGCATTCAGGTAGTTTATCTCATGAGCGGTTACGGGAAACCCCGCCTCGCTCTGAAAAACGCCCATCTGATTAAGATAGTGGTTAATCATCGTCTTCTGCAGTTTTGAAAGCCCCAGATGCGCGGTCTGCACCCCGTCCCTGTTCGTTACGTCAATTATGTGTATCCTGTTCATTGTATCTCCGTAAGTGCCGGTTTTTAAAGCGCCGTCGGATTCTGCGCCTCGTGCGGATGCTCACTGCCCTTGTAAACCTTGAGCTTCTTGAGCATCTGCTTTCCAAGCTTGGTTTTCGGAAGCATCCCCGCTACCGCAAGCGTGAAAACGGTCTCCGGCTTCCTGTTAAGAAGAGACATCATTGACTCTTTCTTCAGCCCTCCCATGTATCCCGTATGCCGGTAATAGGTCTTATCCTTAAGTTTATTGCCGGTAACCTTTATCTTGTCCGCATTAATAACGATGACAAAATCTCCGGTGTCAACGTTGGGAGTCCATATGGTTTTATGCTTGCCCATAAGCACCCTCGCCGTTTTCGTGGCAACCCTGCCGAGAATCTGGCCTGAGGCGTTTATGAGATACCACTTTTTTTCAATATTCTGCTTTTTTGCCGCTTCTGTTTTAGGCATTTTTCCCCTCCATACTGATTTATTGTCAACCGGTAATATAATAACTTAAAATTATAACATCTGTTGGTATGTGCGTCAAAAATCAGAAAAAAACGGAGGCGCTGGAGAGAAAATAAGGAAGATATTGAGCTATTGCGGAATTGGTAAAGTCGTCAACGAAGGGCTGTCCGCTCTTGTTCATCTCCGTGCCGCAGACAACCGGCATTCTTCTCTTCATACATACATTCATAAAACTATCAAGTTTTTCCAGCTTTCTTTTCTTCTCCTTCTCATCGGCAATATTATAGTTCCTGTCGGGTATAACCGTTACCGCCCTTATCCCTTTGCCCTCCAGAAAATCAATCAAGGCGTCCGGATTTTCTTCCCCGGGGCTTGTCCCGTCAAGCCAAGTGCCCGTGGGAACGCCGCCTCCTGATTCTATCATCCGCACCGTCTCGTCAAAAAGAGGGAAATGCTTCTGCTCGGGCGGCACGTATCCCGGGCCGCCGTACTTTATAAGCTTTCCCCTTAAAATCTCCTGAAAACCGGCTCTGCCTTTAATCCTCCTGCTCCTTATGTCCTCCTCAAGCATTCCGAGGATCCCCGCCCAGAAACTGTCTGCCCCATCCCCGGGAATCTCCTCTGCCTTTTTCCGGTACGCCTCTATAATGTGCCGTTCCGTGGGATTTCCCGAAGGCGTCAGCGGCAGAATGTCTGTTTCATAATCAACCCTGACTTTGTCAAGGCAGCCGTTGAGCTTATCCACAACCTGCCTGTTTCTCCGCTGTGCCGTCTCCCTCATAAAATTGAAAAACCTGCCTGCGTCGGACTGTTCATCAGGCTTCTTTTTAAAACCCTTCCCGCAGAGATAATATATCCCCGGCTCTTTAGGAGAGTTGATAACCGTGTCTTTCATCTCCGGGATAAAAACCCTTGATTCAAAACCGCCGGCGGCTTTTATGCCCAGACACTTCCCGGCGGAAAGGGTTTCCTCAAGTCCTGCAAGCGTGTCAAAATCAACCGTGCCGACGTACTCCAACCCGGTTTTCCATCCTTCAAAGACCACCCTTGAAGGCGACCAGTTATTGCAGTTGTAGGAGTGGAACGTATGAATATGGAGGTTAATCCATGGCTTGAGGTCTTTCTGCTTGGCGATTTTGCCGTTTTTAACCATTCCGGCAATATCGGCAAGGGCGCTGTCTCTTATGCCGCGGTCAAATTCAGAGAGATTATTTATTGCCTGTTCCGCCTTCATTTCGCCGCCTTTCTTCTGCGGATGTTTATGGAATTGCAGTGGCAGGAAAGCCTTTCAGCCTGCGGCAGGACTTCCATCATCTTCCCGTACCTGCCGTAAAACCCCGCGCCTGCCGAAATCACGGCATGACTGCGAAGGAACGTGTAAACGGAAAGCCCTGAAGAAAACCTCGCCGCCCTCCCCGTAGGCAGTACATGGCTGGGACCCGCAAAGTAATCCCCTAAAACTGCAGGAGAATAGTCCCCGAAGAAGACCGCTCCGGCAATAACGATGCTGGCGATAAGATGGGGATTTCTGCACATAACCTGCAGGTGTTCCGGAGCAATGTAATTTATTATTTCAACCGCTTCTTTTATGTTCTTCGCAACAAGAATGTACCCCCCCTTAATCCTGCCGCTCAACAGTCTGCCTTCTTTTTCCGAGGTCGTCACAACTATCCCCAGTCCGTCCGTATGCTCAATCTGCGCCTCAATGTCAGCCGCTATAAAATCCGCATTTCCCGAACCGTCCGAAAAAACGACCAGCTCGCTTGGTCCTGCAAGCAGGTCTATCCCTACTTTCCCGCACAACAGCCGTTTGGCGGCATTGACATACTTATTGCCCGGTCCCGCTATAATATCCACCGCCGGAACCGTTCCCGTCCCATAAGCAAAAGCAGCTATTGACTGGGCGCCTCCTACGGCAAAAACATCCTTTATTCCGAGATAATCAAGAACGCCCAGAATTAAAGGATGCACCTTGCCCTTGCAGGACGGGGGGCTTGCGGCATAAATCTTTTTCACTCCCGCAACCTGCGCGGGAATAACGGTCATCAGTGCCGTTGACACAAGGGGCGACTGCCCCGCAGGTATATAGATGCCAGCTTTTTCAACCGGAGAAAAGATATATTCGACGGAGAAATCCTTCTCCTTGAAATCAAATTTTTCCGGTATCTGTCCGTCATGGTATTTTTTTATGCGTTTTTCCGCCTCTTTGACAACCTTCAGGACCTCCCTGTCTATCTTTTTGCCTGCATATGCAAGTTCTTTTGCCGGAACCTTCAAACTCACATTCCTTGCTCCGTCAAATTCTTCCGTAAACTTTATAAGCGCCCTGTCCCCGTTTTTCCTTACCGCCTCAATAATAGAAACGACCCTCTTTTCCGCCCCGCTGTCGTCCCTTGCCTCCAATGCCTGCTTTAATTTGCCGAAAGATATCTTTTCCATTATCTCAACCCTTCAATGACACTCTTATAATCCCTGCCGTTAAAGACAAACGAGCCGGCTATGAGAATATCTGCTCCGGCCTTCTTGACGATTTTCGCGGTCTCGCTGTTTATCCCGCCGTCAACGGAAATCTCAAAAGAGAGCTTCTCTTTTTCCCTTCTCTCCGCAAGTTGTTCAATCTTGGGAACAACCTCCCCCATAAAAGACTGCCCGCCGAATCCCGGATTGACGGTCATAACAAGAACCTGTTCCACGTCCGCAAGGTAAGGATAGATTGTCTTTACGTCCGTGGGGGGATTTATCACCATGCAAACCTTTTTGCCTGCTTTATGGATTTCTGTAATTAAAGAATTCTGGTCAACCCTGCATTCTATGTGTATTCCTATGATATCTCCGCCGGCATCTGCAAATTCCTTCCAGTATTTATCCGGGCGGGAAATCATTAGGTGCGCCTCAAACGGCAAAGGGGAAAACCTTCTTATGGCTTTAATAACCATCGGCCCGAAGGTTATGTTCGGTACGAAATCCCCGTCCATAACATCGCAGTGTATAAAATCCGCTCCGGCTTCCGTAACCGCAACAACCTCCTCTCCCAGCCGGCTGAAATCCGCAGAAAGGAGCGACGGCGATATCTTCATTTTCTTCATTATTCCCATTATTTAAGTATATCAGGAACCGCCTTCTTGTCAAACCTGCGTGCGTATGCATCTTTTCCAATACAAGATGGGACTGGAGGAATAACGAATCATGCTGAAAAGGATAGCTGTAACGTACGAAGATAAATGACGCGACAGCGATATAAATCCAGATTAGTATTGCATCAATATTGCTAAATATTTCAATCGGACAGAAAAAATTTCAGAAAGAATCCAGATGCATCCCTGCTATTTTCTGTCAAGGTTGTACCAGTCAATCTTCCTTGTCAGGTACATAAAAACTGCGAGGATAACAAACAGCCCGATACTGCCTATCAGCAATGAATAATCCTGCAGTTGCAGGATAATAAAGAAGAACGTGTAGAACACGGTAAGTATCAGCGCAATCAAAAACGTCAGCAATTTACTTAAAAGTATGCTCCTGGTGTAACCCGCAATTAACAAAATCGTGCTTACGCTTGCGATTAAATAGGCATTATTGAAAGAAACATGCTCCGAAAACGCCAGAAGAAGCGTATAGAAGATAACCAACGCGATTCCAATGAGAAGGTACTGGATGGGATGAAGAAGTTTTTTGTTCAACAACTCAATAATAAAGAAAGACAGGAACGTCAAAACAATAAACATGCTGGCGTATTTTGAGGTCCTCTCCGATTTCTGATATTCGTCCACCGGCACTAAAAGCTCGGTACCAAAAGCAGAGGATATAACCTGCTGTTGATACGTGCTTCCTATCCATTTCTGGGGATAGTCCCTGTTAAAATCAAGTATCTTCCATTCCGCATTGAACCCGCTCTCGTTAACCTCCCTTTTCTCCGGCAAAAATGCTCCTGTGAAACTCGGATTATTCCAGGAAGAGGACATCTTAACAACCGTTTTTTTGCCCACCGGAACAAAATTAACGGTCTTCCCACCGTTAAGTTTTATATCCATGGCAAACTTAAATTGCGCCGAAGAAGCCCTTATCTCCGGCCGCACGCTGATTCCCGACGCAACCACTTCGTTGCCTCCCACTCCCGGCTCGGCGGTCAACTCGCTGTCATTCCACATGATTTTTATAACTTCCTTCACGCCCCTTAAGCTGGAAATCCCCACAACAAGGCCGGCGTCTTTCCAGACGACGTCTTCCGGGGGTACGGATAAACTTTCAAAATCCGGCTTTATGAAATAACCGTCCAGATGCAACCGGGCGGCGTACACTACAACCTTGTAGATGCCCCGGTATCTTATTTCAGGGTTAAGTTCACTCTTAACGGATAACTCCTCGGGTAGAAAATAGGCATTTTGCGTAATGGTTGTTAAAACACCTTTGTCGTCCTTCACCTTCTTGGTGAACGGGACGGTCAAGACAAGACCGGTGATTACCTGCTCGCCTCCCCACATATCGCTTATTTCCTGAATGACGTCTCGCTGTCTATGCTCCCTCTCCCTTATAAGTGACTTTATTGCGTTGGCGGGAACCAGCAGAAGCCCGATTAAAACCGCTATGGCAATCAACTTCAGTCCAGCTGAATTCTTCCATTTATTGTCGCTCGTCATGGTTTTTTCTCTCCTTCGCCCAGCCTTAATTTATCATTTTACCCTGTTTTATCCCCCTGTCAATTTAATCAAAGGAATCAGCTCCCGTCGTATCTTCTTTGTTTGACTTTGACTTTTCAATGTGAAGGGTTAAAATTAAACTGGAATTCCCATCGGCAGAATTTAAGAATGCACAAGGAGGGACATGAAAAAATTGAGATTTTTGAATGTTGGCTGTGGTTGGTTCTCCAACAAAGACAAAAATGTAATTGTTCATAATGCAAATGCAACAATAACAACCTCTTTCTCGGATTATGATGTAGTAATTATCGATCCATTGTTCATCCCAAAGCAATTGTGGTTAGGAAGAGTAAAATATAATAATGGTAAATTATTCACGGATAGAGACAATGATGGAGGTTTGGGAAATTCTCTAATTTCCCTCTTTGAAACAAAGAGAGAAGAAACTAAAATACTAATAGAACAATCGGGAGGAAGAATAATATGCTTTGCGAGACTAATTAACTCCTCTCTTTATGTAGCAAGCAGGAATTTTCCCTCTGTATATTTGAACGAGTACAGCTGGTTGCCTGACTCTTATGAACCTTATTTTGATTCAAGAAAAGGGGAAACTGTTTCAGCGGTGGATAGCAAAAATCCCTTTTCCAATTATTTTGAGATTTTCAGCAACTCGATAGATTTTGAGGTAGTTATTAGAAAGAAATACTTAATGGAAAAAATACTTGCAAGGAATAAAGGGAACGAAATTATTTCAGCTGAATTCCTAAAAGATAGTGGGAAGATAATATTCTTGCCACCACTCAAAAATTTCTCTGCCGTTGGAAATGCCTTGTCTGAAGTTATTACTAACTCTGCAAGAGAAAGTTTAGGATGGTCTCCATCTCTCACTATACCTGAATGGATTAGTACGTATAAACTCCCATCAGAAGAAAAAACTCAAAAAGAGAAAGACGATTTAGAAACGAAAAAAAGGGAAATGGAACAGTTGGAAAATGCTATATTAGAAAAAGAGAAAAAAATTGATATGTTTAAAAGTCTATTGTATGGACAGGGGAAGTTCGTATTAGAATCTGCAGTGAAAAGAGCGTTTAAGCTTGTTGGTTTTAATATCATCCCCGATGATAAATATGAAGTTGATTGTGATTTATACATAGAAGAGGATAAATATATAATCGTTGGAGAAATACAAGGAACGAAAAATCAGATAGACCAAAAAAAATATCGCCAACTTTTAGACTATGTAGAAGATTTACGACTCAAGAAAGAAAAAGAAGTGATGGGAATCCTTATAGGAAATGGTTTAATCGATACAGAACCAGAGAAACGCGGCGAACAGTTTACATCACATGCTATTAAAGGTTGTGAAAAACAGAGTTATTGTCGAATGACCACATTTGAACTTTTCAAGACTGTGAAGAAAATTCTTGATAAACCAGAAGATAACAAATTGAAAAATTCCATAAAACAAAAAATAATTGATTGTAAAAGTGAATTCAAAGCATAAATGGTAAAGAGATTTAAAAAGAGTTTTTGATTGATGCGAGCAGTTCTGACGGGGGAGGGCCGAAGCGGTCGGTCATCAGAGTTAATCGCGTTCTTTAAGGATATTTTTTACTTCCTCTTTCAGTTGAGGCAATTTTTCTTTCGCTGTTTGCCAGACAATATCCCAGTTGACCCCAAAATAAAAGTGGTTTTCTCCTGATTGCTTCCTGAATGTCAAACAGAAATTCCTTATCTGTCCTTTTAGACATAAGCAATGCTCCTTTTAATCTCCTCCTTTATTTGCTTTATTCTGATACTTTCAACGCCGGCAGGGGTTAAAATTTCTATCTTTCTGCCGAACAACTCTTCAAGAGAAGAAGAAAATCCCATGAAATTATCAAAAGATGGGTTTTCAAACTCCACAAACAGGTCTATATCGCTTTTTGGCTTTTGCTCATTCCTGACAAAAGAACCAAAGAGTCCGATTTTTTTCACACTGTATTTCAATAACAGCTCTCTGTTTTTGTCTAGAATCTCTATTATCTCTTTTTGCGATAAAGATTTTTGCTTTTTCATGTTTGATGCCCCGTGCAACCGTTGAAATTTCGACCACAATACTTTATTTCTGCAATATGGCAATATGTTACCATAGATACTATAACCTCTCAATTTTTTGTCATCAAATGCCCTGTACAAAAAAAAGTGCTGCTTCCGGGTTGAAAACTTACCAATAGAAAGAATTTTAAGAACCCTTTTTGATTGCAGAGAGGAGGGCGGAGGGGGGAGGGCCGAAGCGGTCAGTCATCTCTTCAATCAGGGCTTTTGCATCCCCTTTGCCGGTTATGCCTGCTATGCGCTGGTAGAGGTAGAACCTCAATGAGGGATTCTGCACATATTCCGAAGGGATGTTTGCCGCCATCTCCTTTGCCGCGGCAACGGGATGCCTGACACCTTTCATCTCCTCCATAATCTCCTTCCAGAACCGGCAGTAGAGATTAAAGCCCACCTGCTCCACAAAACCGTGCTGTTCCCTGCCCAGGATATTGCCCGCCCCGCGTATCTCAAGGTCTTTCAGGGCAACCCTGTACCCGCTTCCCGGCTTGCTCAATTCCTGAAGAGCGGAGAGCCGCTCCCTTGCTATATCCGTCAGAAGCGCCTCGCCGGGTATCAGGAAATAGGCATATGCCCTCCATTTATACCTGCCGACTCTGCCCCGCAGCTGGTAAAGGTCGGAGAGTCCGAAGGTGTGCGCATTGTCAACTATGAGGGTGTTCGCCCTCGGGATGTCTATGCCGTTTTCCACGATGGTGGTGGCGACGAGCACGTCTATATCTCCGGATGAAAACCTCTTCATGATTGAGGCGAGTTTTTCCGGCTCCATCCTGCCGTGCGCAAACTCTATCCTCGGGGCGAAAGGGAGCATCTGCTTCAGCCTGTTTGTGACCTTTTCAATGTCGTATATGCGGTTGTGCAGATAGAAAACCTGCCCTTTCCTTTCCACTTCCCTCAACACGGCTTCCTTTATAAGTTTTTCGTTGTATCTGCCGGCATAGGTGATAACCGAAAGCCGCCCCTGCGGGGGAGTCTCTATCATGCTTATATCCCTTAGGCCGGATACCGCCATGTAAAGGGTCCTCGGGATGGGAGTGGCGGTAAGAGTCAGCACGTCTATCTTCCTGAACATATTCTTTATCTTCTCTTTGTGGACAACGCCGAACCTCTGCTCCTCGTCAACCATGAGAAGCCCGGGTTTGCTGAATTTCACGTCCGCCTGAAGCAGTCTGTGCGTCCCTATGACGATGTCAACCTTACCCTTTGCAACGTCCGCAATTATCTCTTTCTGTTTAGACGGCTGAACCAGCCGTGAAAGCATCTCCACCCTTACGGGGAAATCCGCAAACCGCTCTTTGAAGGTTAAAAAATGCTGTAAGGCAAGAACAGTAGTTGGCACCAGCACCACCGCCTGAGTCCCGCTGATTACCGCCTTGCATGCCGCCCTCAGAGCCACTTCCGTCTTGCCGTAACCCGAATCCCCGCAGACTATCCTGTCCATAATCCCGTCCGAGACCATATCTTCCTTAACCTCGTTTATTACCCTTAACTGGTCATCTGTCTCGCGGTATATAAAACCGCCGTCAAATTCCCTCTGGAACTCCTCGTCGGGCAAAAACCCGAACCCTTTTTCTTTCTTTCGTTCCAGATAAAGAGCATAGAGGTCGCCGGCAAGGTCCCTGATGGCATTTTTCACCTTGTCCCGGACCTTCAGCCAGTTTTTGCCGGCCAGTACGGAGAGCCGGGGAGTCTCGGAACCTATGTACTTGTGAATAAGTTCCACCTGGTTTAACGGGACGTACAGTTTATCTCCGCCTTCATACTCAAGCACGGCAAACTCCTCTTTTTTCTCCGCTCCCCTGACCGCAACTTCCCGCATGCCCAGAAATCTTCCTATGCCTTCGTTGTAATGCACAACGTAGTCGCCTTCCTTTATGCCCGCGGAACTGCTAAGGGGCATGCTTTCGGCGTAAACCCTGCGTGACTGCCTTCTTGTCTTGTACCTTGAGAAAAGCTCGTCGTTGCTTAGAACCGTCAGGTTTGCTTCGGGGAAGGAAAAACCGGATGAAAGCATCCCTCTGAAAAACCCTGCGCAGCTTGTATCCGCCCCTTTTTCTTCAAGTATTTCCTTAAGGCGTTTCTCCTGCGCAGGGGTATCGGAGAATACGGCGAGCTTTTCCCCTTCAAAAGGGTTCCAGATAAAGGAGGAGTCCGACCTGAACCTGCCGGCTGGAGGGAAAACGTTGAAAAGAAAACGGGGTCCTTTCACTTCCGGCGAAGGCAGTCCCTCCTGTAAAACAACGGCTCTTTCCATCGCCTTTTTGAAATCCTCTTCTTTGTACAAACCCCTGTTTTCCAACTCTTTCAGCATGGGCGAGAGATAAAACCTGCCCGGCTCAATGAAAAAAAGAGCCGCTTCCTTCAATTGGGTTATCGCACCTGCGGATTCATGGCCGGCAAATGTCTCATTTAAGGGCAGGAGCATAAATCCCTGTATCTTCTCAAAGGAAATCTGGTTGGCGGGCTCAAACTTCCGAACGGAGTTTATCCTGTTGCCGAGAAATTCCACCCTAAGGGGAAACTGCGAATCCAGAGGAAAGACGTCCACTATCCCGCCGCGCCTTGCAAACTCCCCGGGCTCCTCGACAACCCCCGCCTCGTTATACCCGTAACCGAGAAGGCGCTCTATGAAAACATCCCGCCTGAGGGAACCGCCGGCATTAACGGACACGGCGCTTTTGCCGAATTCCTTCAGCTCGGGGATTTTCTTGAGGAGGGCGGCCGGCTGTGATACGATTATCAGGGGCTTTTTGGATGCGGCTATCTCCGTAAACGCCGTTACTCGGTCGAACATAACCGCAGAGACGCTCTGCTCACTGCCTGAAAAAAACTCCGGGGAAGGGAGGTGCCTGACATTTTCTCCGCCGGAAAAACTTACAATGTCCTGGAAAAACGTCTCGGCAGACTCTTCCTCCGGCAGAATAACCATAAAATTCTTGCGCACTTTTGCAAACATACACGCGAGCAGACAAGAAAAAAAAGAGGTTCCTGCCCCGCCGCTTACAAAATATTTCTCCCTTTTTCCCGTAAGATTGATTAAAGCCGGGAATTTCTCCGGCATTGAAGAGAAATCAAAGAATTCAAGCATCGGTCACTCCTGCTCTTTTGCCTCCCCGTTTTCCTGAGCGGCAAGAACCTTGCGGACCTCGGCTTCCGTGTCCCGCAGTTTCTCCTTGCAGTATTTTATCAGAAACGAAGCGCGCTTGACCTTCTCAAGCAGGTGGTCCACTTCAACGTCCTCCTCCTCTATCTCTTTTACTATTGATTCAATCTCGGCAGCCGCCTGCGAATAGGTAAGTTTTTTTTCCGCCATTGTTTTTCTCCTTTGCTTTTGTTCAAAACAGTGCGATGAATCCGTCAGTCCGCCAACGCTTTGTGGCGGAGCACCGCTACAATTCATTCTTCACGTTTCACTTTTCTCAATAATGCTTGTTATCGTGCCTTTGTACAGCCGGGTTGCTATCCTGTCGCCGTTTTTCACCGTATCCGCGTCTTTTACAGCTTTTCCGTTGCTGAAGGTAATGCTGTAACCTCTTTTAAGAACCTTGAGAGGATTCATAAGCTCCATCCTGTCACCGTTTCTTTCCAGCATATTGAGACGCCCTTTTATGAATGCACGGGCCGCTCCTGCAAGCGCAACAGGCGACTGCTTCAGAAAAAATTCTGCCGAAGCGGTGTTCCGTGCAACGTTATTTCTGAAATCCGAGATGAGCGTTTTGAAAACCTGCGTTCTTTTACGGAAGAAAAAATCCGTGAAGATGCGCAGATGTTTTTCCGCCTCCTCCAGCGAACCCCTTTCTGAAAAAAGAATATTGCCCGCAATGTCTGCAAGAACCCTGCTCTCCCCGTTAATCCGGTCTTCAAAATCCTTCATGCGGCCTATGATGAACTCCGCCGCCGCGGTCGGGCTTATCAGTCTTTTGTGAGCCACGATATCCACAACCGTCTCGTCCCTCCTGTGCCCTATGCCCGAAAGAACGGGTATGGGAAATTTTGCAACGGCCGCTCCTATGTTATAGTTGTCAAAACTGTGCAGGTCTACCTGGTCGCCGCCGCCTCTGATAATCACTGCAACGTCATAATTCTTAATCTTGCCGAGGCATTTGCCCAGAGCGAGAATAACGGATTGTTCTGTCTGCCCTCCCTGCATGTACGCGGGAAAAAGCGTCACAGACACTGCATATCCGTAAGGGTTGTTCTGCAGGGTATTCAGGAAATCCTCGTATCCTGCGGCGGAGGCGGATGAGATGACGGCTATTCTCTGCGGTACAAGAGGAAAAGGCAGTTGCTTGTTATTATCCAGCACCCCCTCTTTTTCAAGCCGTTCAATTATCTTCTTGCGGTGAAGGGCAAATTCGCCTATCGTGTAAGAAGGGTCTATATCTATAATGTTGAGCTTGAAACCGTATACCTCATGAAAACTGACTTCGGCAACAAGAAGAACCTTCAGCCCTTCTTTCAACTGCTGGCCGGTATCCCTGCTGAATTTCTGCCGTATATAATCGAGCCGCCCCTTCCATATAACCGCTCCCGTTTTTGCAGTAACGGCATTTTCTTCTTTTTCAACAAGGTCTACGTAGCAGTGCCCTGAATTGGGATTCACCCTGAATGAGGCTATCTCCGCCGTAACGCGGTACTGCATGGGAAACCCGGCCTGCAGGGCATCGCGTATTACCTCCAGGAATTGTTTAAGCGTCACCGTTTCCATAGCCGTTTATTACATTCCTCCTCATCCATTTTTTTTCACTGCGCTTTTTTTTTGCGGTCAGCTCCTTCTCCCTCGCATAACGGGGTTTCCGGGTAGCTATGCGCTTTTTTTGCGGCTCTCTCAAAACCCTCAGTTTTTCCTCCAGCCGCTCCATCGCAAGCTGTCTGTTCTGATGCTGAAACCTGTGCTCCGTCGCCCTTGCCGTTACGCCCGTGGGGACGTGGAGTATTTTAACGGCGGTTTCCTTCCTGTTTTTCCTCTGCCCGCCCGGCCCCCTGCTGCGATAGAAGTATATTTTCACCTCTTCCGGCTTCATAATTCAATGTTACCATACTTCCCCCGCGTTGCGCCAAAAAGACCGGAAAAACCCTTTATTATTGACAAATCCGGAGGAGGGAGTATAATGTTCATATGAAATCCCCGGGAAGATTGAAGCTGTGGATTGACAGGGAAATTCAACTGAAACTGGTCGTGTATGCGCTCGTATCTCTTGCCGTCGCGTGCGCAATAGTCAGCATAGCCTCTTTCTACATTATATGGAACGACGTTGCCGAAAGGGTTCTCCGCGCAGGGGAGTTTTCAAACCTATATGCCGCTTCTCTGAGAAAATTCACAATTTTCAACATTATCCTTATATTGTTCCTGGCGGTTCTTGTAACTCTGGGGATGCTTCTCCTTTCCCATAAAGTAGCCGGTCCCGCATACCGGATAAGAAAAATACTTAAGGACCTCCAGGAAGGTAAAAAGCCGGCTTTCTCTTTGCGGAAAGGGGATTCCCTGAAACCAATGCTGGAAGAACTTGAAAAACTTTCCGCCCGTTATACGGATATAGGAGAAAGCGCCCTAAGCGTTGTTGAGCGGTGGAAGAACACCGAGGTTAAGGATATGAGTTTAACCCTTGCGCTGAAAGAACTTGAAAACAAGCTTGTTTATCTGACCGTCTCTCAGGAGAGGGAAGAGGAGAACAAATGAGCGGGAAAAAAGGGTTTACCTTCATAGAAGTAGTAATATTCTGCTTTATAGCAATAACACTGCTTACTCTTGTCATCGGACTCGGGTTTAATTCGCGGGAATTTGCAAGGACGATTGGATGCGTAAACAATATGAAGAATATTGCGCAGGCGGTTGAAAATTTCCAGGCGGACCACAAAACAACGCCTTCCAGCATCGCCGATTTGTATCCTGCCTACATTGAAAGCGAGAAAGCATTGGTATGCCCCTCTGACAGGAAGTCAAACGGCAACAGCTACGACGCTTTTTACATCGGGCGGTTTATTGACGAAGGGGATGCCAACAAGATATTTCTCGCCTGCCCGCGCCACCACAGGAGAAGCAAAACCGTAGCCGCCTATCTTTCTTACGCAGTTGACATAGGGAGAAGCCAGAAGGTGCAGTGGAGCGGGACCAATGCGGAATTCGGGGAAGTGTACAGCGGCGGAGAGCTTTCATTTGCGGACGGCACCACAGTGCAGATAAACTCAGGGAAGGTCGGGCTTCTTTCTTCTTTCGTGGACAACGAAAACAAAATCTACGGCATCGTATATACGCTGGACGGAGCGGAAAGCACGCTGACGGTCACCCACGAGGGAGAATCAAAGTTTGAGATTATCACTCCTGCCGTCATCGCTGGAGTGGAAGGAACCAAGTTTGCCGTCCGGAACTGGCTGACCGAAAACAAGATACAATCTTACGTTTCCGTTTCTGATGGAGCGGTAGCCGTAGAAGACAGAAGCATGGATGTAAAAGCCTCTGTCGTTCAGCCGAACCAGGTATTTTCTGTTGCCGTGCCGGTCGCTTTGGAAGATGCGGATTCAGTAAAAATAAGAAATAGAGTTCCCAGAAAACCGTCCAGGCGCAAATAACCGGAAGGCCGCTGAAGATGCATGAAACCAACCACTGTCATAAAACTTGTCGCGGGATGTTTGATTGCCCTCTCTGTCGGTATCCTCTTTTTAATCAAATCGTTTGAAAAATCCGAGCTCACGCTGTATGACTGGCGTATTCACCGCTCATATGCGCCGCAGGCAATTCCGGTTCCCGTTGCAATAGTCGGGTTGACCGAACATTTTGAATCAGACGTGGGAGAACCTTTTTCGCGCAAATTTTACACTCAACTGCTTGAAATTATGGAAAAAGAAGAGGCCTCCGTAGTGGGCTTTGATATCTTCTTCCCGCAGGTAACCGACAGCGCCGTTGATGCAGAGTTCATAAAAGCCATCAAAAAAAACGGCAAAGTCATACTTCCCGTCTTCTCTCCTACGCGGCTTACCGAAAGAAAAGGAGCGTTTTATCCGGCGCCTTCGGTGAGAGGGAGCTCCGAGGAATTTAATAATGCCGCCTTTTCGCTAGGGCATATAAACACGCTGTCAGGAGAGGACCAGGTTGTAAGAAAGATACCTGTATTTATCAAGGCGAAGGATACGGACTACCCCCAGATTTCCCTTGAAATGGCGAGGATTTATCAAAACCGGAAGGAAATAAGCGTACCTTTCAGGATAGACTCTCCGCTTGTCTCGTTCATCCCGGTAAGAGCAGACGGCAGTATATACATAAAACTTCTCCCGCCCGACGAGCTGGCAAAAAAGCACTTCATCTCCTTTGAAGACGTTATACTCGGCAGGTTCCCGGACGGTTTTTTTAAAAACAAGGCGGTTATCGTCGGGCAGACGATAGTAGGAGCGAAAAATGCAGACCTTGTCCCGACGCCGTGGGGAACGCAGTTCGGGGTCTTGCTTCAGGCGGGGATTTTGCACAACGTGCTTTCCGGGCAGTATGTACACCGGATTGACGATAAAGCTGTCTTAATAGCGCTCTTGTTGCTCGGCTCCGTCCTGGGTATTATTGTATTCTCCAGCGGCGCCGCAGGCAATACTCTGTTGCTGGGGGGATTTTCGGCGCTGTCTGTTCTCTTCTCTTTTTATGCGATGAAACATGCCTGCCTTTTTATCGACATCGTCCCTTTCTTTTTCCTTTTTTTATTTCTTTATTTTGCTTCCCTCGTCTATTCTCTGGCGAAGGCCGTTAAACAGCTCTTCAGAAGAGAAAGCGCAATAAAAATCATGAGGGATGTTGAAAGAGAGATTACAGGCATTCTCAACCCTGCCGAGATTCCCGGCATTACGGGGGATTTTTCATCCTCGGTATGGGGAGGGTCCGTACTGATTGAACAGACCCCCGAAATAACCATGCGCACACTGCTTGTTTCTCTCGGCATTGAAACGGGAGCTTTTCTCCTTGTGCAAATTCCGGGAAAGCTTCAGATAATAGCACAGCACGGAGAGCCGCTATTCAAGAAAATTGACATGGACAAGCTGACACGGAGAGTAATGGCGGCAAACCGTCCCGTAATGCTTAACCGCAACCAGCTAAAAAACGAATGGGGAGCCGGAGCTCTGCGAAACCTGATACTTTTGCCCGTCATTGTGCAGCCTACATACAGGATATCTGGGCTTTTTATAAATAAATACCCCGCCCCATTCTCAAAATCCTCTCATTTCTCAAGAGACGACATACCTCTAATCCATACCCTTTCCATGCAGGCACTGATAGCGATACAAAACGCCCGTCTTAACCTCGCTCTGAAAGACACGCAGATGGAAAGCATTTTCCGTCTGTCCGTGGCAATTGAATACAGGGACAGGGAAACAGGCATGCACATACACCGGGTGAGCGAATATTCAGGGCTCATCGCGCAGAATATCGGATTAAAGAAAAGCGAGGCGGAACTGATAAAAAGCGCCATGCCTCTGCACGACATAGGAAAGATAGCAATCCCGGACCATATCCTGCTTAAGCCGGGGAAACTTACCCCAGAAGAAAGAAAAATAGTCGAACAGCATCCCATAATAGGCGCCAAAATGCTTGAAGGCTCGGATTCCCTGCTGTTGCAGGTATCGGGAACAATCGCCCTCTACCATCATGAAAAATATGACGGCTCGGGATACCCCTTTCACCTGAAAGGCGTCGGCATACCGCTTTACGGCAGAATTGCGGCTATCGCGGATATTTTTGACGCAATCTCCTCAAAGAGGGTGTACAAAAAGGCTGAGAGCATACAGACCGGGTTTGCCTTCGTCAGGGAAGCGTCCGGGACAATTTTCGACCCGCTGATGACAGAAGCTTTCATCAGGCAGGAAGAGGAAATTAAAAAGATACGTGATAAGTATAAAGACGTATAAAACATGGCTAATAGCTGATGGCCAATCGCTAATGGGTACTGTCAAAAAACAGATGAAAAAGGCAGGCGGAGAGGCAGAGAGCGAATTGCGGAGGGACAGCAGCGAAACAAGCAAAACGAAGCAATGAGTAGCCGGGGCTCCACGCGGTTGTGCATGGAGAACA
>JAFGKM010000084.1 GCA_016928555.1 Candidatus Omnitrophota bacterium
AGATTACGGATATTCCGGACACAAGCCCGGTATCCCTTGCGAAAAGCAGCCAAAGTCCCTGAATAAGGATGGATGATTACCCGTCTACAGTCAAAACTAACTCTGAAGCAACTGCAGTGTGAATTCCCGTTTCTTTGTATCTCATCTTTTCCTGTCCGCCTGTTTGGTTATCCGAAACAGTTTATATTTTGTCATCAAAAACCCCGGTTTGAAAGCAGTGAGACGGCGCGGTATGTTCCCATGGCCCCTATCAGTATTATTATGAAAACCGCAGCTTTTCTGAACCTCTCCTCGCTTAAAAAGTTTTTAACTGCAATGCCTGTAAGGGTGCCTGCCAGAGCAGGAAGAAATGCAAGCAGGGATATTTTTAAATTAACAGGGGTGAGAAGACCGCTAATAAAATAGAGAGTAAGGCCCACTACGCCGCTGAAGATAAAGCATCCGATAAGCGTAGCCCTGAAAACATCCTTTTTAAGCCCGAGAGAAATCATGAGAAGGATAAGCGGAGGACCTCCCATCGCCGCCGAGCCTGAAAGAAAACCGCTTAATATCCCCGCAACTATTAATACAAAAACGGATTCTTTTATTTTCGGCTTGAATCCGAAAAGGAAAAATACGCCCATCAGGAAGGTAACGGCCGCTATAAAAAGCCTTATAACGTTTTGGTCGAGATATTTAAGGGCGAAAACCCCGGCCGGCATGCCTATAAATGAACCTATTATTATAACCGATACTTTTTTCCAGTCTGTTTTCCCCCGTGCTTCAAAAAGAATCAGGAAATTAAGCGCAAAGCTTACCACGGAAAAAGCGGGGATTATGAATTTCGGCTCATAAAGCAAGGTCAACAAAGGAACGGCAACAAGTCCGGCTCCGAATCCTCCGAGCGCCTGTATCAAGCATGCGCAAAAGAAAATCAGGTAGATCATGGCTGTTATTTTACACAAACAGTACGTGTTTGTAAAACAGACGAATTGCACTCTTTGAAAACGCAGGGACTTTTATAAAGCTGTTGCATTCTGCAGAGATTTTAGGGAAATCTAACGGTGCTGTCCATCATTCAGTCCGGACAGAAGGTTAATGGACAGGATAAGCGACCGGGGAAGATGGAACGGGTCTTTTACAGGAAGGGCGATAACATCTTTTATGGGACGTCCCTTTCGGTCCAGACGCTGATGCCACTCGCCGTGAACCGGCACCGGATAATGTTCAAAAGCATAATCATGCATTTTGCGGTAGTAGTCCAAACACCAGCTCTCCCCGCTTATTGAATGCGCCAGCAGGAGAGCATAAAGCGTTTCGGTGGCCGGCCACCAGAGCTTTGTATCGTGGAATTTCCAGTAAACGGGCCTTTTCCCCTTATAGTCAATTCCCAGCAGAAGACCGCCGTATTTTTCATCCCATCCGGCCTCAAAATGGCTTCTGATTGCCGCTACGGCCCGGGCAATACGGGCTTTGTCTCCTTGTTTTTGAAGCTGATGAATCTGGAACCACATGCTCTCTATCGCATGCCCCGGCACCACGGCTCTTCCTTCCGGCGTATCGAAAAAGGTGCCGTCAAGGTTGACGTATTCCAGAACCAGTCCTGTATCCGGACGCAGATAGCAGTCCATAACCTGCCGGCAGTGAAACAGGGCAGAATCCGCCACGCGCGTATCCGAGGTTACTTCCGAGAGGGCATCAAACGCATGTGAATAAAGCATGGATATGCCGTGCGCTTTCATTCCGGGAGGTATGGCATAGGGTGCGGTATCCATTTCGGCCCAGCGGTCAAGGCGCGGCAATACCCGTCTGAAAGTATCTTCCGCAAGAGAAAGCGCCCGGCTGTCGCCGGTGGCACGGTATAATTCGGAGAAACCGAGTATCGCAAAACCGTCGGTGTAGATGCTGGTCGGACCGGTAAGAATCCGGCCTTCCGGACTGACGCGGAAACACCAGCGCCCCTCTTCGTCCCTGCCGCACCTCACAGCAAAATTGAAGATGTCCATGGCATGCTTCAGCCATAACTCTCTTTTCTCAATCCTGTTGTAAAGCGCTGAAAAAGTCCAGATGGCGCGCAGTTGAGACCACATGTAGCGGTCTTCGCTCAGGAGAGTGCCGTCGTCTGCCAGGCAGGTATCTATTCCGGGACGATGAGAGGAAAATCCGTACTTTTCCCAGAAAGGAAGTATATCCTCAAGAAGATGGCGATGCAGAAAATTTTTCAGTTCGCCGGAGTCCAGCTCTTTGCGTCCTGCGTCTTTAAGCATTGGCTGACATCCCTCTCATTGAGTTTCTAAAAACCAGTTCAAGAGACGGTTTTTGAATTCACTTACCTTTTCAGAATACTCCCTCCGGTGATAAAGGTTATTTACCTGGGCAGTATCTTTTCTTGTATCGTACAACTCTCCTTCAAAAACATTCCCAAGGCTGTTTTTTTCATAGGAAAAGAGGTATTCCTTATCCCTGCATCCGGAGATGTAACCGTCAACCTCGGAATTCCTTATTTCAAAAAACACTTCCTCCCTTCCGGAGTATTGTTTGCCTTCAACGGCCGGCCTGAAACTTTTCCCCTGGTTCCATTCAGGAATGGAAAGTCCCGTTAAATCCATGAGCGTGGGCATAATATCTATCTGGGAAACCAGTTCTTCCCTTTTTGAAGGCTTCTCCGTTGCCGTATCGTGTATAAGCAGCGGAATATGGGTTGCTTCGTCATACATGTGGTTCTTGTAGAAAAGTCCGTGATTTCCCAGCAATTCGCCGTGGTCCGCGGAGAAAACAATTATCGTATCGTCGTACAGATTGTTCTCCTTAAGCGCCTGCACAACCCTGCCTATGTGCTCGTCAATAAGGGTTATATGGGCATAATACAGGGCTGTTATTTTTTTTAACTGCTCAACCGAGGTATGTTCCATGCCCCACAGGTTCCTGCGGAAATGCTGGGACTTCGGCTTGGAATCAAGTTTTTCGTTTACAGTCAGTGGAACAGGCATATCATCTGGATTGTACAATTCATCGTAAGGTTCGGGAACCATGTATGGGCTGTGGGGCCCGAAGAAAGAAACGAAGAGGAAAAAAGGATTTGTTTCGTTATAATTTTTCAGAAATTTCACCGCTTCATCGGATATGAACCGGGTATAGAAATATTCTTTGGGTACCTTTGAGGTTCCGAAAATAATTGCCTCCTCTTCTTTACCCGTAATAATGTTCTTCCCCGTTAACACGCCTTCTTTTCCCTGTTTCGGATAAGCATGCATATCCAGCGGCGCATATTCCGGCTTTTCTTTTCTTAAATATTCCACATATGCGGAATATTCGTCATAACCGTCATGTAGCCGCACTGTCTTAAACCGTTTTATCTCTCTCGGCGGAGGCATGAAGTGCAGTTTCCCCACCGCGGCCGTATGATAGCCTGCATCGTTAAGGGTTTCCGCGAACATCCTCGTGCCTTCCTTTACGGGAAGGTTTTCCGGCTGTCCATGCTTGTGCGGGTACTGCCCCGAAAAAAGTGATATTCTTGCCGGCACGCATACGGGGCTCGCGCAAAAGGCATTGGTGAAGTTCACGCTCTTTGCGGCAAGAGCATCCAGATTTGGGGTCTTTACAAAAGGATGCCCGGCATATCCCGAAGCATTCCATTGGAACTGGTCGGTCATAAAAAACAGTATGTTTTTTTTCCCCATATATCTCCCCCTGCGGCATTACTGACTGCGAAGGGCATCAATCATCGCCGCTATGTTTTCGGGCTTTGCGTCTTTTGGAATATCGTGTGCGGGAGATGCTATATAGCCGCCGTCTTTTCCGATAACGTCAAGAAGCCGCTTTACTTCATCCTTTACCTGCGCAACGGTACCGTAAGGAAGAAGTTTCTGCGTGCTTATGCCTCCGTAAAAAGAAAGCTTGTCTCCGTATTTTTTTTTCATATCAAAAACGTCCATAACTTCAGGTTGAAAGGGGTTGAAGATATCCAGCCCGATTTCTATAAGTTCGGGGAAAAGCTCATCAACCTTTCCGCAGGAATGTATCATCACATACTTGCTTTTTGAACGAACTGCGGCATACATCTGCTTTACCCGCGGCTTGATAAATTCATGCCAGAGAGCCGGCCCCATAATCAAGCCGTTCTGCTGTCCCCAGTCATCTCCGAAACGCATAACGTCAATGTCGTAGGAACACGCATGTTCTATGATTCTTAGGTTGAATGCCAGAATCCTGTCAAGAAGAGTATGAACGAATTTTTTCTCCGTCATCATATAGACAAGAAGATTTTCCATGCCGGCGAGAGTCCACGCCCTTTCAAAAAGGCTGAATCCCATACTTGCAACTATAAATGTTTCGTTCTTTTTATTGCGTATGGCATCAGGGTAACCATCAAATCTTTCGGGCAGGTCAGGGTTGGGGAAAACATGCTTCTTAAGGTTATCGGGTGTTATAACCTGATTGCATACATTGCCTATATCCTTGTCTATTGACCTGTCCCACTGCACCCCAAACTCATCTTCCCATATATCCTTTCCCGCCTCAATCCATTCTTTCTTTCTGCTGACGCCAAGGAAAGTAAAGCAATTCCCGAGTTCGGATTCAAAGTCCGGATTTTCGTAAAAACGGGCCGTGTTTTCACGGGCAGGCAGGGTGAAAGTTATATTATACGGTATCCTGTCCGGCTGAAAGTGTTTTAATGTTTTTTCAGTATCTATTTTTGTACCCATTTGGGCTCCGTGTTTATTTTATCACTTATTGACAAAATACTCCACGACGTTTATTCATCCGATTGTAAAAATCGGCGGATTTGTTGTAGAATAGTAAGTGTCTTGAAAATAGAAAATTAACGGAGGCTCAATGAAAACGCAGGAATACGGGTTTAACCGCGGGTATGGGCACATGGTGCAGGATTATTATGTGGATATTGTACGCGGAGTCCGTGAAGAAAGAAGGAAAAAACTGAAAGCAATCAGGACAAGAAAAGAAGCTGAAAAATACCAGGATTATGCACTTGCATCCATCAGGAAGGCATTCCCTCTCCCGGAAGTTAAAACGCCGCTGAATGCACATACAACGGGCGTTCTGGAAAAACCCGGCTACAGGATAGAAAAAGTCATTTTTGAAAGCAGGCCGGGATTCCTTGTAACGGGAAATTTATATATCCCTGCAGGGATGAAAAAACAGGCTCCCGGGGTTCTGTCACCGTGCGGACACACAACCCTGGAAAGCAAGGCATATCCGCTTTACCAGGAAGTCTGTCTGAGGCTTGTAAAGTCCGGTTTTGTCGTTTTCATATACGACCCCGTCAGCCAGGGCGAACGGGACCAGTATGTACATCTCCCCGGTGAAAACCCGCTGCGTGCAAATTGCTGTTATGCGCACAACATGATGGGAAAACAACTTGAGCTTTCCGGTGATTTCTTCGGCGCATGGAGAGCATGGGACGGAATAAGGGCGCTTGACTATCTTACAGGCAGGCCCGAGGTCGACAGTAAAAAGACAGGACTCACGGGCAACTCCGGCGGGGGGACGCTGACAACATGGCTCTGGGCGCTCGATGACCGCTTCACGATGGCCGCACCTTCCTGTTTTGTTACAACTTTTCTTGCAAACCTGGAAAACGAACTGCCCGGAGACAACGAGCAATGCCCGCCGGGAATTCTGGCGGCAGGGCTTGAACTTGCGGATTTCTATATCGCCAGAGCGCCGAGGCCTGTTCTGCTTCTCGGGCAGAAATACGATTTTTTTGACCGCCGTGGATTGCAGGAGGCTTACGAAGATATAAAAAATTTCTATAAGTTCTTCAAAGCGGAAGACAATACCAGGATTTTCATGGGAAACAACATCCACGGTTATTTTCCGGATGACCAGAAAAAGATGGTTGAGTTTTTCTGTAAATACACAGGGTTGAAACCCGTCAAAAAAGATGTTTTCGCACTGGTTGAGAAACGGAAAAATCTATGGGCGACAAAAAAAGGACAGGTGGTTCCCGAGGGTTCAAAACCTGCGTACAAAATACTCGCGGAGAACGCAAGAAAACTGGTGCAAAACCGTAAAAAGCCTGCAGACAGTGAGATTATTTCCACTGTGAAAAAGATACTGGGCGTCGATATCCCGAAAAACCATCCGCATTACCGTATACTGCGTGCTGTAGTTTCCGGAGATGATATAACGGTGCGTTATGCCGTTGAAACAGAAAAAAACGTCCGGGCAATCCTGCACAAACATCTGGTAGAAAAAGACTATTCGGCAACGCTGGATGTAGAAAAAACCGTTCATCTTTACCTGCCTCATGTAAGCGCTGAAGAAGACATGGGAAAAGATTCTCTGGCGAAAACTCTTAAGGATAAATGCCCGTTATATTGTCTGGATGTGCGGGGACTGGGAGAATCTCTGCCAAATGAAACGGTTGATTTCTTTAACGCCTACGGGAAGGATTATATGTTCAACAGCTACGGGCTTATGCTGGGCAATCCTTATCTCGGCCGGCGGGTTTACGATGTCCTGCAGGTCTTAACACTGCTAAAACATGAAGGAGCACGCGACATATATCTTTACGGACGCGGACAGGGAGCCGTAATTGCGCTTTTTGCCGCACTGCTGGACAAAAATATCAAAAAGACGGTTTTAAAAAATGCGCCGCTTTCATTTTACGAATGGACGCAGAATCCCGTGGTCCTGTGGCCCGATGCGAATTTTCCCCGGGGAATACTGAAAACTTTTGATATCCCGGACTGCATAAAGGCGCTTGGAAAAAAAATTGAAGTTACAGAACCCTGGGGGCCGGATATGAAACCGGTTAAAAAATGAAAAATGAAATAGTGAAGGAAATTCTCCCTGTGCTGGAAAGCATTGATTATAAATATAACGAACAGTTATCTGGTCTTCTAAAGAAAGCAAAGAGGGTTTTTGTCGCAGGAGCAGGCAGAAGCGGTCTTATAGGCCGGTCTTTCGCAATGAGATTAAGCCATCTCGGGATTGAAAGCTATGCGGCCGGCGAAACGATATGCCCGCCAGTAAAAAAAGGAGATCTGTTAGTGTTTATCTCCTGCGCAGGGGACAAAAAAACGCTTTTTGAACTGGCGAAGATATCAAAAAAGTCAGGGTCTAAAGTCCTGTGCATAACCTCTGCGCCGGATAACCCTCTGGCAAAACTGTCCGATTACAGAATAATTGTTCCTGTCAAAAAATCCGTCCAGTTCGGCAATTCGCTTTTTGAACAGGCCGTATTTGTTTTCCTTGAAGGTTTTGTAGAATACTACCGCAGGAAAGAAAAAATCTCTCTCAAAGAGATGTCAAAAAGACACGCCAACCTTGAGTAAATAATTCCGCAGGCTGAAGACCTGCGACTACCGTCAGGAGTGGAAAAATGGTAGCCGCAACTCTTTAGGTTGCGCATGTGGAAAACCGTACAATTTTTAAAACCCGCAGGCTGAAGACCTGCGACTACCGAAGAAGAAGCATCCCACCCTCTATTTTTGGCCGTAACGTACGGAATGATAGCGGCCAAACCACTTATCAATCTCTTTTTCTCCAAGCGGCCGGACTTTCCGGCCGGTAAACTTACCCATTGTTATGGCGTAATAAGAAACCTCCGCGCAGTATTCCGCCATTAACGCGTAAAAAGCGCTCTTTTCAGGACTCTCGGCAACCGTAAATAGCCCGTGCATGCCGAGTATCACGGCGCTGCATCCGGTCTTTTCGTATGTTTTCAGGAATGCCTTTCCTATCTTATCAGCCGTATTGTCAACATAAGGAGTAACCGGTATCTCCCTTCCGAAAATATCCGCGTGGGCGGTCGTTAAAACCGGCACGGGGATGCCGGCTACGGAAAAAACCGCGATAAATTTTGAGTGGGTATGGCATACTCCCCCGATTTCTTTTATATTCCTGTAAAGGAATACGTGGTGCGGAGTATCCACGGAAGGCTTAAGTTTTCCTTTTCCTGCCGCCCTGCCCTCAAGGTCAACCGCGGTTATCATATTTTCCTCAAGCTGTTCATAGGCGACACCGCTTGGCTTAATCCACACCATGCCGGCCTTTCTGTCTATGCCGCTCACATTACCCTGCGTTCCGCAAACAAGGTTGTTTTTATGCAGAGAAAGATTGGCCTGCCATACTTCCCTTTTAAGTTTATCCATTTATCCCGAACTCCTTCACCGAAAATCCCCTCTTAATCCCCCCTTTATCAAAGGGGGGTATGGGGGAATTTTGAAAAGGTTATGATTTTCCGCTTTTTATTCTAAGCAGTTCCTTCATGACGTCATAAAGGTTTTTGTTGATATTGCTGACACCGAAAACATCATGTACATCTTTGTACAGCCGGTAAATCCTGTCATATGTCTTCTTGCTTTTTTTGTCCGGCTTATAAACAACCTTCTTAAACCGGCATATCTTCTTCCTTGCCTCGGCAGCATCTTTAAACCCGCCTTTCTCCTTCCCTGCCGCCATGGCGCCGAAAACAGCGGCTCCTACCGCGCAGGTCTGTCCCGAGGCCGCAATCTTAATAGCCCTGCCGGTAATATCCGAGTATATCTGCATCAGGAGCGGATTCTTATCGGGTATGCCTCCCGTTGCCACTATCTCCCTTATCTCAACCCCGTACTCCTCCATCCTTTCAATTATAACCCTTGCCCCGAAACCCGTCGCTTCAATCAGCGCCCTGTAAACCTCTTCCGGCTTTGTATTAAGCGTAAAGCCGAGAATCAGGCCTGTCAGTTTGGGGTCGACAAGAACGTTCCTGTTGCCGTTCTGCCAGTCAAGGGCAAGGAGCCCTGACTGCCCCGGTTTCATTTTTGATGCAAGCAAAGCATACTTCTGATGCAGGTTTCCTGCGCCGGCAGGAAGGAATTTCCTGATAAACCAGTAGAAAATGTCGCCGACCGCCGACTGTCCTGCCTCCATGCCGATAAATCCCGGGATGATTGAGTCCGGCACGCTTCCGCATATGCCCGGCACATTTCTTAGTTTCTTTCCCTTGGGAGAGACGGTCATGTCGCAGGTGGAGGTTCCGATAATCTTTACAAGCACGCCCGGCTGAATCCCAGCGCCCACCGCGCCCATATGCGCATCAAAAGCGCCTACGCTGACGGGTATCCCTTCAGGCAAACCGAGTTTCTTCGCCCACTCCCCGCATAAAAAACCGGCTGTGTGGCCGGCCGGGTATGCCTTATCATAAAGTTTGTTTCTTATCCCTTTGAAAGAACTGTCCAGCGTACACAGAAATTTTTCATCGGGAAGCCCTCCCCTTTCTGCGCTGTACATGGCTTTATGCCCTGCGGCGCATACGCTCCTTACCGCTTCAGCCGGGCTTTTCTTCCCGCTCAATATCGCCGGCATATAGTCGCAGTGTTCTATAAAACTTGCAGACGCGTTAAACACTTTCTTGTCTGTCCTCGCCATATGCAGCAATTTTGAAAAAAACCATTCCGAGGAATAAGTTCCACCTATATTTGCCAGGTATTCAGGCCGTATCTTCCTTGCAAGTTCGGTAATCTCTTCCGCTTCATCCGCCGACGCATGGTCCTTCCAGAGATAAGCCATGGCATTTTTGTTGTTCCGAAACTGCGGATAAAACGACAGAGGAATAAGTTTTTTGTCCACGGGCATGGGAGTGCTTCCGGTGGTATCAATACCTATGCCTATAACCTTCTCCGGAGTGAATTTTTTATCCTTTGTCGCCTTTTTTAAAGCGGCATGCACCGCCCTTTCAAGCGAGATATGGTAGTCATACGGATTCTGCCGAGCAAGATGGGGATTTTTATCATCAAGGATAATACCATCCAGGCCGGAAGGATACCCGCATACCGCTTCCGCCGTTTCAATCCCCTTTTCAAGGTCAAGCAGTACGCTTCTCACGGAATTGGTCCCGAAATCCAGCCCTATTGAATACATTTCCCCCCCTTCCAAACCGACGTTTTTTTGTCATTGCGAGCAGGAAAGACTGCCCCCCCACCTATCTTCCTCCCCCTCGAGGGGGGAGGGTGCTGGTGCGAAGAATAATGAGCACCGCAAGCACTGAGGGCGAGTCG
>JAFGKM010000085.1 GCA_016928555.1 Candidatus Omnitrophota bacterium
AGTCCTGGTTTTCCTGTTAAGTTACGGTCATCTACTTCTCACAACCTGCGTTTATCTCCCACTCCTAGGTGGGCGGTACAGGACTCGAACCTGTGACCCCTACCATGTCAAGGTAGTACTCTAACCAACTGAGCTAACCGCCCTCAAAGCCGCCGGAAATTATATCACTTTTCCCGTCTCTTGTAAACACTCACTTCCTCCCTTTTCCAAATCCAAATGGGTATCAAAATAAAGTGAGCGCCGGAAAAATTTCCGAATAAACTGCTTCAGAATTATAATAATATAAACAACGGGAGGCTTTAGCCATATAATCTGTTTGGTGTATTTGTTATACGTAAAAGGAGTTTTAATGTTTCCAAAAAGCTTTTATTGGGGAGCGGCTACGGCCGCATATCAGATTGAAGGGGCATGGGATTCAGACGGCAAGGGACTTTCCGTATGGGACATGTTCTGCAGTAGAGAAGGAACCATATGGAATGACCAGTCTGGAGATATTGCATGCGACCATTATAATAGATACATGGCAGATGTAAGCCTTATGAAGGAGTTAAAGATAAACGGTTACAGATTCTCTCTCTCCTGGCCGAGAATCCTGCCAGAAGGAAAAGACCGTCTTAATCAAAAAGGAATGGATTTCTATGATAGGCTGGTAGACGAACTATTGAAAAACGGGATAGACCCTTTTGTAACTCTTTTTCACTGGGATTACCCTTATGAACTTTATTGTAAAGGCGGATGGCTTAACAACGAAAGTCCGGACTGGTTTGCGGATTATGCGGAAATAGCGGCGAAAAAATTAGGGGACAGGGTTAATAATTGGATTACAATCAATGAACCGCAGTGTTTCATATTTTTCGGCCATAAGACTGGAATTCACGCACCGGGAGACAATCTCGGCAAGCGGGAAATCATACGCGCGGCGCATAATGTTCTTATTGCCCACGGTAAAGCTGTTCAGAGGATAAAAAAGAATACAGGGAAAAACAGCCGTATTGGATATGCCCCTGTCGGGATTACAAAAATACCGGCCAGCACCGATACAAAAGATATAAAATCCGCACAGCAGGTTATGTTCTCAGCAGAATCCGGAGAATTACTTTATAACAATACTTGGTGGATGAACCCCGTTTTTAAGGGCTGTTATCCTGAAGACGGTCTGAAGCTTTTCGGACATTTGCTTCCGCACGGCTGGGAAAAAGATATGCCTGTTATTTCAGAATCTGTTAATTTTTTTGGCGTAAACATTTATAACGGCGATTTTGTAAAAGCAGGGAAAGAAGGCAAGCCTGAACTTGTCGCGAATCCAAACGGTTATCCAATAACCGCTTTTGCCTGGCCGGTAACGCCCGAAGCGCTTTACTGGGGGCCGAAATTCTTTTATGAAAGATACGGCCTGCCAGTCATAATTACCGAAAACGGCATGTCCAATACAGACTGGATAAGCCTCGACGGGAAGGTTCACGACCATCAAAGAGTTGACTTTATTAAAAGATATTTGCTTCAACTTGCAAGAGCGTTAAAGGAAGGAGTGGACATAAGGGGGTATTTTCACTGGTCGCTTATGGATAACTTTGAATGGGCCGAAGGATTCAAGCAGCGCTTAGGACTTATATTCGTTGACTATCCTTCTCAAAAAAGAATCCCGAAAGATTCTGCTTATTTTTACAGGGATGTAATAGAGACCGGCGGCAAAAATCTTGAACAAAAGGCTTTATAAAATCTTAATTTACCATAAATTATATTTATCCGATATGCATAAGATTATCTATCAGACAAGCATACATAAAGTCTATGAATTATAATCTCACACCGCTCTTTTTGAGAATTTTCTGTATTTTTTCAACTGCCAGTTTTCTTGGCGAAACGCCTTCTTTTACCGACAAAGCCCCCGCTATCCCTGCCGCCTGACCTATATTGGCACATATAGGCATTGCTCTGAAATTCGAATGCGCCATATGAGTTCCTGAAATATTCCTTCCGGCGAGCAGTAAATTTTCAACTTTTTTTGGAAGGAGACATCTGTAAGGGATGGTATACCCCTTGTATTGAGGGAACTGCTCTTGAATGCCTGTTTCGTCTATACCGCTTCCCTCAATATTATGAACATCAAAGTTGAAATGAGCTTTTGTAACAACCCAATCTTTAAAAACTCTTGCTTTGAGTATATCCTTTTCGGTTAACATATATTCCCCTTTAAAATGGCGGGTTTCCCTTACCCCTATGATTGATGCTGAACTGATTAGAAAACATTTCTCAAAACCTGGAACGTATTTTTGCAAAAAGGCAACAATCGGTTCCAATTGACTGCGACATGTATATTCGGCTTTTGTAAGGTCTTCTTTTTTGGTGCCATCTACGTCTGTGCAGTTAGTCATATTACAGGTAACAACTCCCGGCAAAGTAGTCGGATAAATCAGAATGTGTCCTGCAGGGAACGGAAGAGTTTTCTTAGCCAGTGATTGCAAATCTCCATCTAAGGTTCCGTAACTTGATTCAAAATTTTTGATAAATTTAACACGGGCCGTATCTACACCGGCTACTTTAAACATAAGGGTCACAGGCTGCATTTTCCCGTCTTTACGGCCTTTTTGAAAAGGCACACCCGCCTTGGCGGCAATATCTCCGTCGCCGGAAGCATCGATGATAATCCTGGACATAAAGGCTTCTCGCCCCGACTTGCTCTCGGTAATTACGCCGCAAAGACTGGAGCCTTTCATAATGACGCCGCATGCAAAAGTATAAAGGTGTAATTCTACTCCTGCTTCGCAAAGCATTTTAAGCATGACTATCTTCAGTTTTTCGGGATTAATTATATGACGGTCAACTCCGTCCGAGGAACGGTCAAGAATCTCTTCATAGAAACCGCCTGTTGTTTCACCCGTCCAATGGCTCATCAGTCCAGCCGTAGCCATGCCTCCTACAGTACCCGACTGTTCTATTAAAACCGTATCTACACCGTTTCTGGCGGCATTTATTGCGGCTGAAAAACCTGCCGGGCCGCTACCTACAACCAGAACATCCGTCTCCGTACATACAGGAATTTTCCTTTCAGGTTCGCTGTAATATTTTTTCATCATCTTGCCGTGTAAGTTATTGCGCGCACAATGATTTTCTGGAATTCTGAATTCTCCCACGCTTCTTTAGTATGCCCGTTGGCAACATATACTAACCTGCCCTTTCCATAATCCCGCGCAAAAACCAGGGGGATGTCTTTACCTTCCCATACCGTCTTAAACAGGAGCGTTGCTTTTGAAGGGTCGTAATTCTGCAAGTGGTACATCTCGTCATAAACAGAAAAATCAGCCATCCCTTCCGTTATGTAATGCGCCTTATCCGCAATAGATATTTTAAATTCGTGTATATCGGGATGCTTGAAATATTCTGCGTTTAACATCTCAATATAAGACCTGCTCTCTCTGAAGCTGAATGCCGCAGAATGCAGGCCCACAAGCCCGCCTCCTTCCCTGACAAACCCAAGCAGACCTTCTTCTCTTTTACCTTTGAGTGCATCGTTAAACGTTGCCGTATAAATTATTACTGCATCATAGCCGCTCTCTTTAAGTGAGGCAAACATATCGAAATCCGTGGTCATCTCCATTTTAAACTTTCCACCTGCATCAAGAAGCCCGGATATTTTGCCGCCTATCCACTCTGTAGGATGGGGTCCGCCGCCGTAAACATATAATACTTTTTTCATTGTATGTCCTCCCCTATAAGCCTGTTGACGTCAACTATCTTTCCCGTACTGCCTGAAAGGTATATCGCTTCAATAGCAGCCATTGTATAAAGATTGTCTTGCCCTGAACACAAAGGCTCTTTTCCTTCAAGCAGGCATTTTAGAAAATGCTCTATTTCGCCGGCGTAACCTGATGTAAGACGCAAGTAGTCATGAACAGATTTTTTATCCTCTGCAATTTTTATTTTTATGAAATCCCTGAAAGAATCGTCAACTTCGCTTTTTATATACAACCCTCCTATTGTATGTATACATCCCTGCGTTCCGTGGAGAACAATGGAATCATGCCACGGATGGGCAACGGCACAATAAGAAGCGCTGATTGTTCCCAAAGCGCCGTTTTCAAACTCCATGGCGGCTACACCGAGGTCATCTGCCTCTTCTCCTTTTATTCCCGGTTGTCCGACCATCGGCATCATGGCAGTTTTATGGAAACCGCTTACCCTTTTTATATTGCCCGCAAAATACCTTAACATATCCAGTTTATGAATGCCGAGGCTTATAAGCGCGCCGCGATGGCTGTAATGCCAGTGGCCGTCAGGCAAAACAACCCTTATATTCTGGTAAATGTCGGCGCGGGCATAAATAATTTTACCTATTTTGCCCGAGTCTATAAGCTCTTTCATTTTGCGATGCTGTTCGCTGAACCTCTGTTGATGCGCCACCATTAACGTTACACCTTTTCTTTTTACTGATTTTACTATCTGCTTTGCTTCCTCAAGCGTATTGGCCATTGGTTTTTCCACCAATACGTGCTTCCCTGCTTTAACAGCATCCATAATCACCGGTTTATGCAGCATTATCGGCAAACATATATCTACGGCATCTATCTGCGCATTCAAAAACATCTCATGATAATTTGTAAAAGACTCTGCCTGTAAATTAAACTCTTTTTTCCTTTGCTCGATAAGAGAGTTATTTGTATCGCAGATTGCAACCACTTCAGCCAAATGAGCATGTTCCCTATAGCCGTTCAAGTGTGCCACAGAAATACTACCGGCACCTATAAGCCCTACTTTGATTTTCTTCATCTCCTCGCCCCTTTGATTACATAACGCAAAAGCCCCGCTTTATATTTGCAAACCCGATTTTTTTTCAATGCTGCGTATATATTCAGCCGCCAGTCTGTATTCTTTTTCTGACTGCAGGTGTTCTATCATCAGCGGAATTTCACTGTTTATCCTGTTTATTTCTTTTATATATGTAAGGAAATCTAACCCGCCCAAACCCGGTCGCACTTCGTCAAGATGAACGGTCAGACGCTCCCTCAAAAAGATATCTTTTGCGTGGCATGAACGTATATAAGACCCTAATTTATCAACAAAATCCTTTATCAAAAGGCCGTTTGAAAAATAACACAGGGGGCTGGTTATAATATTTACAGGGTCGAAGTGAACGGCAAAAGATTCCCTGTCTATTGCTTTAATCAGCTTCAGGTAGCTATCCGCAGAATAGGGATACATCCAAGGCATGGGTTCCAGAGTATAAAATGTTCGTACCGGTTTAACCTCGTCAATAATCTCCCTGACTAACTCGACTATCATTTCAAACGTCTCTGCCGTAAGATCATCTTTACAGGGACCGTCCCATTTCTTCCCTCTTGAACCCGCTATATTTACACAGCAATTTGCACCAATTCTGTCTGCCAGCAATAATGCTTCCTTACAATGTTTTTTAGCTTTTACGCGTTCTGTTTCATCCCGGCTTAAAGGGTTGCTCCATGCTCCCACTTCCGCAATAATGATACCCGCCCTTTCTGCCGCATCCGCGTATTCATCAATGACTTCTTTCCCGCTATCAAAACCTACTGGACAATACGCCGCGCTATATCCCGCATTTTTCAATGCCTGTATCCAAGATTCAGGAGTATTGCATTTTCCATATACTGGTCCGCCGAGTCTCATGATTTTTCTATTTTTGATTTTTACCGGTATTCGTGTATAGGATTGTTAAAGTTAAGAAGTCTTTTCCAGTCGGGCAATTTTGCTGTCGAACTTTAGAGAATACAAATCTGCTTTGTTCAATTCAAGATGTAAACGCACTGTCTGCCCGCGAAACTTCCCAAGTTCGGGCCCGTATTTCCATGTCAGGGGCGCATCTATATGATTTCCTGAAATCGGCATGCAGTCTGAAATAGAGTATCCGGGTATGCTCTGATTGGATGTCCTTCGTCCGCCGGTGCTTGCACCTGAACTAACCAGTAATTCGGCACGCGCGAATCCGGCATACTGCGTATTAACATTCAGTCGGATTGTATCACATTCGAGAGTGAACGGGATGGTCCATGCCTCGCCGCGCCCCTCGCTGGAAAGGCTCATGAAACCGTCCTCCCGCATCCGGGCCCGCAATATGCCAGCCGGCTGTGTATTCCTTTCTATCGGCTCGTTGTGTGCATGATGCGAAACACCTAAATAGGTTGACCATTCACCCGCGCCTGTATGCAGTATGCCTGAACATGCGTAAACGGATGAATACGGTCCGGGATATGACAGGCCGCCCGTTATCCACGGCTGTCGTCCCTGCGGGCGATGCCAGATAGCACCATCGCGGCTGACGGCCAGATGTACGTTAACAACATCTGATGTATGCTTATACATTGAGATTCGCATCAGATGAGCGGATGAAGTCTGCGGCCATCTTGAATAGCCATTGCAATAGAAATCCCAATCGGGCGGGTCCGTAGGATTGCTTTCTAAAACCGGCTGTGACGGAGGAAAGCGGCGGAAATCATCGGATTCACTGCGGTTTATTCCGCGCCTCTGCATAAACCCGTCGCTCTGGCGTGTGTACAACACGTATTTACCCTTCTGTTCGTCATATAGGCAGATAGTCTGTGTATCGGCTTGCTGGTTGCGCATAAGAGGTTCGGATATAGACGTCCAGTGAAGGCCGTCAGGAGAGATGGCTCCCATAAGCAGCCTCTCCGTATCGGTCCAAATGCAGCTAACCATCTTGTAACGCTCTTCCGGCCGTGCAGAAAGGTCAATAAATATGCCTGCTCCGTGTGCACCGCAATCTAACAGGTTGTTTGCTTTTGAGCCGTCAATTTCTTGCAAACCAAGACTGGGCTTCTTCCAGTTAATGCCGTCGTCCGATTCGGCATATCCTATCCTGTGGCCGGCTAACTCATACCAGCAGCGGAAAATACCGCCGTCTTTAAGAAAGGTTGCATAGAAAGCAGAGCTTCCTTGTTCCCACGGTTTATCGAGAGGGATACAGAATTCAGGTATAACATCAGGCATATGGGTTTTTAGTTCCAAGCCATAAGGAACACAGTAGCCGGCAGTTTCTTTCTCATCCCAGTGGGTACCAGACCCTGGTTCAATTCCCAGCCAATCGACAAAGACCCATTTGCCTTTGCCGAAATTATAATTCCTCATAACCTCCTCATCAAAAGTGAAAGTTTTATCAACAAGTAGTTTTGCAAAATCGTATTTTATTTTAGTTCCGATTATTTTTCAAGTGTAACAAAACCGAAGCGCGACGGAATTCGCCAGCTTTCGCTGATAGTGGAGGCCCATGCACTGCGTTCTTCTATGGCCGCCGCCCGGTCCCGGCAGATGTTCATTGCCCACTCTGAACCGACTTTTTTGCCATCCACCGATAAGCTGGAAAGAGGAATTGCTATTTCGGCACTCCATCGGTTGCGCTCCTTGCTGATATGATAAGTCAGATTGCTGTTCCATGTAAACTCATTGGGGCTCGCGTAGCGTTCGGATCCAAACCAGCCGTCCAAGAACATACCCTTGGTATTGATGATTATCTGACCGCAACTATCCGGATTTTCCCGGTCCGGCGCGATGAAAATCTCGAGCGCGTCATCTTCCCAAATATAAGGAACGGCAAGGCTGTCGTTTGCTGTGGCCTTGGCAACAAGTTTGTCCATCGCCGGTTCATCGGCATCAACCATAATATAAAGGTTTTCATCGTCATACAGCATTCGGACAAAAGTCTCTGTAAGGGGCGGTTTTGCATCGGTCTGGCGGACAAAGTCCAGCACTTCAGCTTTTTGCCAGAGAGTTTCGTTACGACAGCCATCAATGACGGGAGGTTCGGTCGTACGTTTGACAATATATGAGGGCCGGCGACTACGTGTATTGCTGACCCTGTCAACATAAGGATAAAAATGGTTCTGAATCCCTGCAATCCGTTTGGCGTATGCCGAACCTGGCTCCACGGCCGCAATCGCGGCTTCGAGATGTGATTTCAGTTTTTTCAACACAGTTTCTGTGTAAAGCGTCTTTGAGAGATCGGCTTTCGAACTGCGGTCCTTAACTTCCATTTTGGTCCATATAGCTTCCGCATAAGTCCAGAATTTTTCCATTTCAGGAGCGGCGGGACCGTAAAACTTCTCGTAATAATCTTTGAGCAGTTGAGTGACGTCCGAATCCGCGTCCCACAAAAGTTTTCCTGTCAGATAAATATTGAGATGGTTCATTTCGGGATAAGCGATATAGTATCCTTTTTCGACTTCTATAAATGCGCCGTTGGACTTTCCTTTAAGCCTTTTAATGTCGGTGTCCAGCCATTTGCTGAAGAGAATCGGCAACCCGGTCAGGTGAGAGTTGGTCATATCCCAACAGTAGTAGTCCCAAGTGAAGAAATTCTTCGTAAGCTCAGCCCACTTGTAAGCATTGACGTCGTTGCGAACGCGGTAAGCATCATCAAAACGCCATGCGACAGCCTTGGTAAACATCACTGCAACATTTGGTTCCAATTTCACCCGGTCAGGAATCATCTGCCACGAACTGTAAGCGGCGCAGCCTATAAGTTTTTCAGGATAACGCTTGCCAACCTCTTTTGCCACCTTATTGACGAAACCCCAGACATAGTTGGAAAATTTACCGTTTTCAGGTTTGTCATAGTCAGCTTGCGCCTGGCACGCAGAACATTCGCAGATGCCTTTTAAGTGGTCATTCGGCATGACTGCGAAAACCGATTGCTCTGGATGCGCATCGAAATAGCGGCAGATATCATCGACAAACTGCTGTAACAGGCCGAGATTGGAGAGACAGAGATTGCCGTCACCCAAACAGGTAGTATTGTAATCACGCTCACCGTTTTTGAGAAGTGCAAAGTACTCCGGATGGGCAGGGTAGTATTTCTTCATATCATAGAAACTGTGGTTGATATAAACCGGAAACGGTGCGCCGAAACCGGCCCTGCGATACCATAGCACGGCGTCGTCATTCAGATTAAAAAGGCCCACATAAATTACACGGTAGTAGAAATCCGGGGATTTTTTGAAATCTATTTTATTGACTGTTATTGTTTTCATTTTTGGGACTACTTCTCCTAATTCTCCCGGCATAAACCAGCGAACTCCGCAATTTTCCCGCAGGAAATGATATACCGCGTAGAGAGTTCCCGCTTCTCCAAACGCACAGATATCAAATTTTTTATTGTAGATGTGAATTGCCTCAAACGGGCTTTTGAAGGCGACTAACGGCGTTTCCTTTTTATAGTCTCTTCCAAACAGGTAAATCGCCTTGTCTCCCCTGGTAACAATTTGGAATCCATCGTATTTTAGACCATCAGTAGAAAGTCCGGCAGCACGTGTCGCAGCTCCCTCGCCGACAAATATATTGACACCATTTCCGGGAGTATTGGATATAGATAACCGCGCGCCTGAGAGTTTCTCCAGATAAGTTTGCAGTTCATTTGCCGCATATTTTGCGTTGGGAGCCGCGTTGTCGTCCACAACGATAACAGCCGACGATTTGCCGTCTTTTACCAGCGTAACTGCAGCACCGGCATTGCCTGCTGACATAGCAAGTATTGCAAGCAGAGCTATTAACTTGATTGATTTACAGTATCCATGCATGATGAATCATCCTTTTTATTATTGGCTGTGGTTTATTCAATTTTGTTCATAAAACGGATGTAGTATATTTCAAATGTATCCCCTTCAGTTCCAATTGATGCAGGGTCTATTCGTACATTTTCAATATCTCCCACCTTGTCCCAATTTCTGGAATTATAAAGGGGTATAACATATTCATAAAATTCACCGTCACCGACTATATCGAACTCAATATATCCTCCCCTGCCCGGGAGAGCAATGTTCAGAAAAAACTGGGCATGCCTCTCAAACTCTGTTTTTACTTTCATTCCGATTTTCAAGTACTTAACCTCTGCCGAATCAACAGGAGCTGTCAGACGTAAAAGAATTTGGGGGTCTTTACCTGAAATCTCGCCTCTTAATGCCCCTCCTTTCAGTTCTCTATCTTTGATGCTCCCACTACCGAGAATTACTCCCCCTGTCTTTTCTGTTTCTCTATCAAACTCCAGACCCATTACTGTATTGCCGCAAGAAATGGAAGGCTTAGTTGCTATACGGTAATTTCTGACCTTCTCCACCACCGGCTCGAATTCAGAAAGAATGAATTCAACTCTTTTTCTGTATACCGAGCCTTCTTGAGTTTCGTCAATCGCTTTCTTTAAATAAGAATGCAGTTTATCTATTACCTCTCTGGTATAAAGCTTATAGTATATTTCTATTCCTCTGTCCTTAATATCCGTTGTCCATGTCTTCTCACCCAGCGTCCAGAATGATTTCATTGCTTCTTTAGCCGGACCGTAAAACTTAGCATAGTAATCTTCCAAAAGCTCGTTAACATCCAAATCCGCATCCCATAAAAGTTTGCCGGTCAGATATATGTTTAAATGGTTAAGAGCCGGCGGATGCATCAGCCAGTCCTTATCCATTGCCTCAATAAACTCACCTTTGCTTTTCCCTTTAAGATATTTCAGCTCTTCGGAAATATAGCGGGAAAACAGTACGGGAACATCCCTTAAATGAGGACGCATGGTAGCCCAGTTATAATATTCCCATGTGTAAACGTTCTTTGTCCTTTCTGCCCATGCCTCTATAATCTTCCGCCTTTCATGCCCCTGATTTTCATTGTCCCAATTATTCGCCCTGCACTTTGTAATTGACACGGCGATATTCGGACTAAGCTCAATATTTGAAGGAGGCAGGGCAAACCCTGAATAAGAACAGCAGCCGATAAGTTTATCCGGATGGGTTTTGTAAATTTCTTTCGCTACCTTGTTGATAAATCCCCAGACGTAGTTGGAAAATCTGCCCCTGGGCCCCATGGACTCATCTATCTGCGCCTGGCATTCAGCACAATCGCAAATTCTTCTATAATGGTCATTGGGCATCACCGGATAGAGATACTGCTCTGGGTTTTGGTCAAAGTATTTTTTGATATCGCTGACCCACTGCTTAAGAAGCCCTTCGTTTGAAAGACAGAGATTGCCTTCTCCTAAACATGTAATGTTAAAATCCCTTTCCCCGTCTATCAACGCAAAGAATTCCGGGTTGGTTTTTGAATATTTATTCATCATCCAGAACGAATGCATTATCTGGACAGGGTAAGGCGCACCGTAACCGGCCCTGCGATACCATAAAGTCTGGTCATCGGATTTGTTAAACAGGCAGTGATACAGAAAACGGTATTCAAAATCAGGAGATTTCTGGAAATTCATCTCCCCTATTTGAATATTTTTTCTTTCGGGAACTACCTCGCCCAGTTCTCCCGGCATGAACCATCTGACGCCGCAATAATCCTCAAGAAACCTGTATACGGCGAATAATGTCCCCGTTTCGCCGTGACGGTTCAATTTCAGGTTTTTATTATAACCATGGATAAGCTGGAAGGGGTGTATCATCCCTTCAATAGGCTCTTTGCCTTTATAATCACGCCCGAAAAGATAAAGGTCGCCGCCTTTGGAAATTATCTTGAAACCGTCCCAGGAAAGTCCTTCAGTTGAAAACCCTGCGTTTTCAGTATAGGAACTTTCACCGATAAAGATATTGCTTATCCCCTCCATGGAAAACCTTGTCTTTTGTATGGATAGCTTGGCACCGCTGATTTTTTCTATGTATTGCTGGAATTCCGCGGCGGCAAATTCCACCATATAAGGAACGTTTTCACCTATTACTATTACCGCCGCAGGTTCTCCGTCTTTAACAATGTCCATTCCCCAACACAAAGTTCCTATGCTTAATAACAACAGAAACACCAATGTTTTCTTCATTTCGAAGTCCTTTTTACCGTTAATTCTTTAGACTACTTAGCCGAAAAAGGCAGCATGTCTAAAGTTATTTCCCGCCTCCATCCCACATGCCCGTCCGCAAAAAGCACGTTGGTGCCTTCGTTATGACGCAGTTCCAGGGTTGAGGGTACACCGCTGGTTTTATAAAGGGACAGATATCCGGTCGAATCCCCTTTCAGATAGCTGAATAGCCAGTCCAAACCATAACCATTTGTCGCTCTTTGTGCTCCGACCAATAAAACTGTGTTACTCGGGTTCGTTACCCTCGACATCGGATTCAGGGGAACATCCCAATAATACGTGTAAGAGGTATAACTCCAGTCTTTACGCCATCCCCCCTGAGAGTACACAAGACCGAGAGCATAAGCGAACGGCTCACGTTTTGAAGGACAGCGCCAAATTCCCATATTTTTGAGTCCGATTGCAGGAAGCGCATTCCATTCAGGTGAATTTGTATAAGGCTTTAATATCTGAACCTGGGTAACCCGAGTACATCCTTCCACGGTCAACGGGGTATGGTTCCAGAGGGCTGGAGGGAATACTCCGTAATCGTTCGTATACATCATGAACGCCAGTCCTAACTGTTTCAGGTTGTTCATGCATACCGCCTGTCTTGCTTTTTCACGCGCCTTAGAAAGAGCCGGCAGCAGCATAGCCGCCAGTATCGCTATTATAGCTACCACTACCAACAGTTCTATCAAGGTGAATCCTTTCGATTTGCTGGCAATCATCTTCTCTCTGAACATTTTGCACCTCCATAAATGCACGGTTATCTATATAAACAGAAAGGCAGGCAGGAAAAACAACTCTCTTGCCTGACGTTCTGATAAAAAGGAGTAAAAATGATATACATAGTTAAGTTCTTGTTCCATTTCATTTTTGATATTCCGCCCTGGTTAAAAGAAAGTTTTTCCTGTTTGCGACAATCCATGCGAAATCAAGTTTTCCGTTGCAGCGAATTACTTCCAGTAATACAACGTGCTCTCCTCCGTCAATCTCGGCTTCCGCCAGCGGGCTTCCCGGCCGGTGGGAAGCGGGAATAAATTCGCTGTGCTGATGATGGGAAAGTATAAGCTTCCCGTCGAGCCACATTTTCACCCCGTCGGTAGAAGCGGGAAACAATTTTACTTTCTTCTTCTTGGGTATCTTGATTATTCCCTTGAGGAATATAGCTGAATCGGGCTTTCTGAAATACGGGTTCAAGTCAAAGAACGAGCTTTTGAAGATTTTCATGGTAAAGTTATTGTATTCGTTTTTTAACACGGCCTCTTCAGCTCTTTCTATCCCTTCAAGCTCAAACGGTTCCGATATTTCAAAAGCGTACGAAAGCGGCGGGCTGAAATCCGGCAGAGGAGGAAGGGAAAAAGAGGCAGGGAGCGCGGGCAGGTCCTTTTTATCTTTTACCTTTTTCCCGAGTTCCATGATATCCTTTGTAAGCTCGCTCAATGTTTCAGGCGCTTCTATATCTCTTATTCCTTTTCCTGTTACTACCTTGCCGTTGGATGCGTATCCCGACGCCAGCAGTTTTTCCCTGCCGGTCATTATCCCTGCAATTGCCCCTGCCGTTGCCCCGGTGCAGTCGGTATCATAACCGCAGTTAACGGCTGAGACTATCGTCCTTAGAAAATCGCCTTCGCCGTAAAGAAGCCCTGCTATTATAAAACCTATGTTTTGAACGCAATCCGTAAAATTGTGATGGCCGAATTCAATCAGCAGGGAATCTCTGCACTCCTTAAGAGGCATCCCTTCGCCATGGAGAGAAGATACCCGCTTTGCAACCCGGGCAATGGCGGAATTCCCCGGGATGAAAGAAAGGGCTGTTCCTATGACTGTCTTCAGGTCTCTTGAATAAAAAGCCGCACTTTCAAGGGCGGCCAGAAAAATCTCGCCGTATACTCCCTCTTCCCAATGGTCAACGGAAGCATCCTGCCATGCATACCAGGCTGCCACTTCCGGCCTGCCGGGAGCAATGCACGCCCAGATTTCACTTCTTATCGGGGCGCCCATCCCGTTATGAAACCAGTTGTTGTAATATCCTGTAACAGGAGGTTTCAATCCTAATTTCAGATTCACTTTTGCAAAGCCGTATTCATCGCAGGGATAAGTAATATTATTCAGCCATCCTTCCGCAAGGTCTGACGAATTAATCTTTACTCCCTTCTTTTTTAAAATATCAAGCCATACAAGCTGTAAATCAATATCGTCGTTGGGCAAGATTTCCGAAGGTTCCGCAGCCGGAACGGACAGAAACTCTTTTGTCCCTTCTACTGGAATTCCAATACTGCCGCCGATGTTTTTACCGAACCAGCATCCGTAAACCCTGTCGTAATATTCGCAATTATCCATTCTTCTCCTTTCGTTTATTGATTCTCAAGCGCTCTCCCTTATTACAATCTCCGGCTCAAATAAGATTTCCTCGGGTTCTCCGGTTTTTCTGCCTTCGATACGTTCTATTAAACATTCACATCCGCTCTTTACTATATCTACCGGCTGTCTAACAGTAGTAAGCGCAGGTTTAACCAGGGAACCCAGGAATATATCATCAAATCCCGTAACAGCAACATCGTCCGGTATTTTTATATTCATTTTCTCTGCCGCCTTTATTACGCCCACTGCAAGAAGGTCATTTCCGCAAACTACAGCATCAACTCCTTTTTCAAGAAGAATTTTTCCCCATTTTTTACCGTAATCAATATTGTATAAACCTTCGCATATAACATTATCCGGATTGAAAGCAACGTCCCTTTCCTTCAACGCTCTTTGATATCCCTGCAAACGTTCTTCTGTGGCTCTCAGGCTTTTACTGCCGGCAATAAATCCTATATTTCTCTTTCCTGTATTTAGCAAATATCGGGTAATCTTATACATGCCTTTCAGACTGTCAACGGTAAAAGCATCTACCATAAGGCTATCCCTTTTCTCGCCGAGAAAGATAATGCTCATATTTTCAGACATTCTTCTGAACATGGGATAAAGCGAAGTATCATCTTCTCCTTCGCATGTTGCAACGATTATTCCCGCCACCCTTTCTCTTGACATCATCTCAAGAACATCTTTTTCTTCGGAAACTTCCCCGTAGGTGTTCCCAAATATGAGATGGTATCCTCTCTTTTTTAAAAAATCGTGGATAATTCTCACGGTAACCGGATATACCGGATTTGAAATATCTGGAATAACAAGTCCTATTTTTTTAGTCTTCAGCTTTTTCAGATATACTCCGCTGCTGTCCGGGAAAAAATTTTCTTTTTCTATAATCTTTAAGACACGTTCCTTTGTTGATGGCTTTACAGGACCGTGATTTAAAACCCTTGATATTGTCGCTGAAGAAACTCCTGCTTTTTTTGCTATGTCATATATAGTCATTTTTGTATTCGGTTTCAATATCTTTTTCTTAATTATAACATCATATTTTAATTTTGTCAAGTATTTATTTTGTAACCGTATACATTAGCATGAAACAAACAGCAATTTAATACGGTCTATATATGAAAATACAAAAAAGGGAATGCTTTAAAAAACTTCATGGTAATCGGCAGAATTATGAAACGGGTATGAATTCAGTCTATTTTTAAATTTTTCAGACTATTTGGCAAGAAGTCCTTGAAGAATATTTCCGGAAATCCGAAGAACAGTCCCGTGCCTTGTACCTTGTGGCATCTTTAGTCTATTTGAGATATCTTCCCAGCACTTGAAATTCTTCGTTCTCATGATCCCATACCGTTGCTCTTGATATATATCAAAGTATACATGCCAAAAATTTCCTACTCTAATAGCTGCAGGACCCTCAACCCAAAGACCCCGGGGGCTGAAAGGTTCAGTTGCCTTGCTCCATGGACCTGCAAGTTTTCTGCTGGTAGAAATACGTAGATTTTTGGCAGGGGGATTTTCGGTTTCATCCTTAATTATCATGATATATCTGTTACAATTCCTGATAACCGTAGCATCAATAACACTGAAACCAGGGTTGTATAAAAGTTTGCTTCTTTTATAATTTTTGAAATCTTTTGTAGCAGTATAATAAATCAGATGATTAGATTCTGCACTTGAACTTCTGTTCGGCATACTAAAACTGCCCTTGACTTTGCTTGCCCAGTAAATCATATAAATCCGCTCCTCTGAATTCCATATAATCTCCGGTGCCCAACAATTACAGGCATTAGGCTTATTAGCCATAACTGGTATAAATTTCTGTTCTGACCACGTTATAAGGTCTTTCGAGTGCGCAACGCCGATACCGATGTCAGCCCAGCCGGTAGTCCATGTCATATGAAATATACCGTCAGGCCCCCGTATAACACACGGGTCCCTCATCAGTTTATCTCCCACCGAAGGCTTGAGAAACGGGTCATCACCCCTTAGAACAGACCAATACATACTATCATGACTGTAAGCAAGATGAAGGCCCTCCTCACCATTTCCTCTGAATGATGCGAAAAGATAAACTTCCTTACGCTTTTTTTCTTCCATTTGATAAGTCAGACGTTGTCTGGGTTTGTCTCAACGGTTGCACTTACCTCCTGCGCGGCCGCCCGCAGCCCCTCCCTGTCAAAATCGCCGCTCATTCTCAACAGATACTTCCATACGTTCTTGCTTTTTTTCACCGGCGGGAAAGCGGGTCCGGAATAGATTATCGCGTACTGTTTTTCATTCAGGTATTTCTCAACCTTTTCCTTCCTCTGCTCCAGAACCCCTTTTTTGGCCGCTTTTATCTCCAATTTCAATATCTCGGAAAAAGGTGGGTAACCGAGGTTTTTCCTTATGCCGAGTTCTTTTTTATAGAAGATTCCTGCGTCGTTCTCCCTCAATGCTTCATATACCTCAAGATGAGGGCTCCTCGTCTGTATGATAATTTTACAATCCTTGTTGTTAACACACCCTCTCATCTCATTAATCATAATGAAGAATTTTTCCTCGCTCCTGTAGTCCGGGATGTTGAGAAATGTTTCGCCGCTTACCAAAACAACAAGCGAGAAGTTATATGCGCTGAACATCCTTTTGACTATTGACGTACCTACGATAATATCAAATTCCTCTTTGACCTCCCCCGTACCGGCGGTAAACTTCGCCATTTTAAATTCGGGATATTGCTCCTTCAGAGTCCTGAATATCTTCTCAATCCCGTACAGCCTCGCCCCGATCTTCCTGCTCCCGCAGGAAAGGCATTTATTGCCGAACGGCGCCGTTGTTTTGCAGAACCGGCACAGCAGGTTTTTACCGTCTTCCGAGAGAACCATGGAAGATTCGCAGGAAGCGCATGGGAATGAGCTCCCGCATTTCTCGCACTTCAAAATCTTTGAACTGCCCTTCCTGTTATGTATAACAGCTACCTTCCCTTCTTTCAACACCGATTCTTCAATGAGCGATACCGTCTCAGATGCAAAAAAAGGCATGTCCTTATCAACGGTTCTCCTGCCGGTAAAGACTGTATAGACTTCCGGCAGTACATCCCCCGCGCAGTTTTCCAAAACAGCGCTCCCCTTTTCTATCTCGTAATATTCTCCGACCGAAAGGCACCCTTCCGTTATTGTCAGCGGTATCTGTCCGGAGATGCACCTGAACTCCGCAATCTCAACGGCGTTATATTTCGGCGTCTGCTGTTCACTGTATGAGGAATCGCCGCCGCTGTCCGCTATCACGGCTTTTATGTCGCGGGAAGGCGAAAATACTGCTATGCGCGTCCCGATAATAATCAGGTTTCCGCCGCTCAATATTTTAAGCCACGCATCCATCTTCTCTTTGTCCTTCAGACCCGCATGAAACAAAACAGCCCGGTCTCCGTGTTTCACGCTTAACTCTTCGTAATATCTCTCCGCCGCCGCAACCTCGGGAAAGAGGCACAGCGCGGAACCCTTTGTGTCCTCAATAATTCTGCCGTATATCCCGTATTTTTCTTTTTCTTCCGGGGCGAGAATATATTTCTTCCTGAATCCTGCTGATTGGATGGGAGCACTGTTTTCCAAAGGCATCATACCACGATATTCGGGATTGATTTTATACTTTACTGGGAGGCTTCCTATCATCGTGAAGACCGCCTGCCCTAAAGAAGAGAAGTATTTTCCAGAAAGAAATTCCGCAACCCTGAAAAGCTCTTCCGTAACAACGGGAAAAGCGTCGCAGACGGAAAGTATCTCCTTGTATTCTTCCCTTTCTCCCGGCTCTTTTTCTTTCACGGCGAGAACGAGCCCTGTTCTCTTATGCCTGCCGAAAGGGACGCGCACCCTTACACCCGGCGAAATCTGCGGCAGGAATTCTCCGGGAAGGTAGTCAAAAGATTTATCAAGCGGGATATCAAATGCGACTTCAATTGTTTTCATTTAATTTCTTTTTCAAGAGGGCAATATGCGCCGGCGTGGTACCGCAGCATCCGCCCAAGAATTTTACTCCGCATCCGGCAATTTCCGCACAATTGCCGGCAAACTCCTCCGGCGTCTCGGGATATACCGTACTGCCGCCCAGCACCTGGGGGATGCCTGCATTGGGTTTTATCCATAACGGGATATCGGTTAACTGCCTGATTCTCCGCACAACTTTCAGCATATTACCGCTCCCGAGGCCGCAGTTAATTCCCATTACGGGAATTTCTTCATCTGCCGCAAAACTCACAACATCTTCAATCTTCTGCCCCATCAGCGTCCTGTATTCGGCTCCGGCGTTTAAGGTAATTGAGGGCAAAACGAAAACGTCCGGCATGTTCCGTATGGAACGGACGGCTATCTTCAATTCTTCAAGGTCCTGAAACGTTTCCAGCAGTACGAAATCCGCCCCGCCCTCTTTCAGTATCCGCGCCTGCTCAATAAACGCTTTTTCAGCCTCTCCTGCGGCAAGACTGCCGTAAGGCTCAAGCAGTTCGCCGGTCGGCCCAATATCGCCTGCAATGAACACATGCGGATAATTTTTACGTATATCCGCGGCTATCTCCGCCGCCTTTGAATTTATCTCGTTTACCCTCTCGGCAATCCTTTTCTTGCCAAGCCGCAGTTTATTTGCTCCGAAGGTGTCGGTCAGGATAACCTGCGCGCCGGCCTCAATGTATTCCGTGTGCACCCGCTTGACGAGTTCGGGAGATTCAATAACCGCAAGCTCCGGGGTAAACCCTTTATAGCCGAGTCCGGCAAGATAAGCGCCCATGCTTCCGTCAACCACAACCGTCCCGCTCTCTTTTATCAGATTTTTGAAATCCATGCCCTCCTCTATCTGCCGGACAAGCCGTTCAGGAAACAAAAACAGGCATTGCCCAGAGTTTTTATATTATAACCGCCCTCCAGCAAAACAAAAACTTTTTTTACGGACGCTTTTGAAACCATTCTTCCCATCCGGTAAAAATGCACATCTTCAAGATTCAGGTCAAGCAAAGGGTCGTCCATGTTGGTATCAAACCCTGCAGAAATTCCCAGAACATCCGGGCAAAAATCCTCTATGGCCGCAACCGCATCCGCAAATTTATCCATGTATTTTTTGGAATCCGAACCGGGGAAAACGGGGAAATTGTAACAGTTGCCGAAGGAGACGCTTCCCGTCCCCGGGAAAGCCGGATACTGGTGAATAGAGGCGTATACAGCCCTTTCTTCGCCCTTAAGAATCTCTTCGGTGCCGTTGCCGTGATGCCCGTCTATGTCCAGCACCGCGGCTCTGAGCCCTGTCTCATGCAGGATTTTTTTCACGGCAACCGCCATATTGTTGAAATAGCAGAAACCGCCCAAAGTATTCTTCCCCGCATGGTGCCCCGGCGGCCGTGAAAGGGCGAAAGAGGTTTCTCCGGCAAGGGCAATGCGCACCGCTTCAAGAGCCGCGCCGCAGGATAGAGAAGCATAAAAATAGATGCCTGGAATGTTAGGTGTGTCCGGATCAAAAAAACTGTTTTCTTTGACTTTTCTTACGAGCTCTTCCGTGTGGGCAAGCAATAAATCTTTTTCATCGCAGGCGGAAGGAGAGATAAACTCAAAGGAGTTTTTTTTGTTCCGCAGAAAAGATTCTATCGCTTTTATTCTCCCGGGGGATTCAGGATGGCCGTCTTCTTTATATTCAAGAAACCTTTCGGAATATATTACCTTAAGAGGCATGTGTTTTTTTTGATTCAAGGAAATATAAAAGCTCCCTCATGTCGTAAAATCTTTCTTCCGGTTTCTGCTTCACGGCCGTTTCAACAACGTATCTGACGCCGTCCGGTATCGCAAGCCTTAGTTCCGAATATATCTTTTCCATAGTCTTGCCGAAAGAATAGATGTCGGTTTTTACATCGGCGGGCCTGCCGTTCATCCTTTCCGGGGCTATATACCCTTCCGTGCCGCCCGAACCGTTGTCTTTCTGCATAAACCCTGTTTTCCTTGCTAAACCGAAGTCCGTAATCTTTATTTTTTCCAGGGAATAAGAAACGAGTATGTTTGAAGGGCTCATGTCTTTATGAACAATTCCGTTGCGGTGGATATAATCAAGCCCCGATCCTGCCTGCTTTATTATGTCCAGGACTTTTTCATGGTTGAAAAGTTCGGGCTTGTTCCTTATCGCCTTTAATAAGTCGGTATCAAGGAATTCCATCAGTCCGAAGTAATTCCAGTCCTGTCTCCTTACGGCGTAAACCTTTACGATATTGGAATGCCTTAAGGATATCGATATCTTCATCTCTTTTATAAATCTTTTTATCTGGGTTCTGTCCAGCCTTCTCGGGTGGAGCACCTTAACCGCTATGAAGGTATCGTATCTCGGCACAGGGTCTATGCTTCTCGCCCTGTACACCGTTGAAAAACCTCCGGAGCCGACCATTTCCTCAAGAACGTATCCGTCTATTACGTATCCCTGCCTTATCCTTATCTCCATGTCCCTTCCTTTCTAAAAAGCAACGACTGATTGTAGCATAAATACGTTTAAAAATCCATTTTTTTATTCTCTTGCTTTTCCCTGAGCCGCCCGGTATAATATCAACGTGGATATAAAGTTAACCGAGGTAAAAAAAGCGGTTCTTTATCTTGATAATATATCTATAGAGGGACAAATATTAAACATTGATAAAAACGACGGGAAGATAACCTTTGAATTAGGGCCCGCTTCTCCCGTTTCAACTGCGGAGATGGGGAAAAAAGGGGAAGTG
>JAFGKM010000086.1 GCA_016928555.1 Candidatus Omnitrophota bacterium
CATTTTCATTTTTCTTGTCCTTACGGGTTATACAATGCACCGGCAACCTTACCGGCCGCCGCATTAAGCAGGTTGGGTATATCCCTGGTAACGTTGCTTGTCGTCACCCACTTGGCGTTGCCGCCCTTGTAAAGTACGTTGACTCCTTCCGCCTTGTGGTTCACCTCCGTGGAGGCGCCTGTCAAGGAAAGATAACCCGTTCCTCCTACCGTACCTGCACGGTCGCAAGCAAGAACAGTCTCGTCGGCCACCTGTTCGTGCAGAAGCATCGCATAGGCGTATGAACACTGGTTTACCAGCCGTCCGTACGGGTCAGCGCTCAAAGCCAATGCCGCTGTACTGCCGGATGCTCCGTTTCTTATATCTGACGGGCATCTAAATCCCTGCGCATCCTCCATGTAGCCCTGTATCGTTGTCGTCCCCACAAGAAGGGAAAGAGACTGTATGGTAAGCGAGCTTGCAGCTGTCGGATGGTCTGCAGGGAAGTTCTCGTCATAGTCCTGCGCATACATCTTAAGCGCAAGCCCTATCTGCTTGAGGTTGCTGATGCATACCCCCATTCTCGCCTGTTCCCTGGCCCTCGCCAATGCCGGCAGTAACATAGCCGCCAGTATCGCGATGATGGCTATGACCACCAGCAGTTCTATCAGGGTAAATCCTGTTTTCTTCATCTTCTTTTCACCTCCTTCTGCAATTATCCTGTTCATTACATACATGCTTAATACTCAAGCGCCGCAGGCATGGTCAGAGGCGCTGTTCCGGACCCGTTGTACGCATTGGCTATATCGCCCAACTGCAGTACATATGTCGTGCCCGTTGATCTCACCGCCGCTATCCACTTTACGTTGCCTCTAACGTACAGTGCGTTGACTCCGTCCACTCCGTGGTTGTCTCCGGTGCTCATCGTACGGGAGCTTGCGCCATTATACGCATTTGCCATCTTGTCAACCACGATGACGGTGTCCTTGTACGTCTGCTGGTTAAGCGGCCCTGCATAGGCGTAAGAACAGCTGGTGCTTACCAAAAAACCGGGTATCGCATTCAGCGTATCGGCCGAACTCGGGCACAAAAATACCTTGCCGTCGGTTACGTAGGCAGTGGTGCGCGGCAAACCCGTACCGCCAGTGTTGCCATCTATCAAACCGGTAAGAAGATTGAACGCCGCTCCGGGTGCCCAGGCCGTTGCCGAGGTGTACGCCGCAGGAAACCTTTCGGTGTAGTCCTGGCTGTACATCGCCAAAGACAGCCCTATCTGCTTGAGGTTGCTGATGCATACGCCCCTTCTCGCCTGTTCTCTCGCCCTTGCAAGTGCAGGCAGTAACATAGCCGCCAGTATCGCGATTATCGCGATGACTACCAGCAGCTCTATCAGCGTGAATCCTTGTCTTCTCATACTTTCTCACCTCCTTTACCCCGAACTCTCACGTGTTAAACTTCCCAAGTGAGGGGCTTTGATTTATCATTCCCCTCTCTTTCTTCGTGAAAAGTTCTGCTTTTAAATTGAAAGTATGACTTCACTTTCTTATCTGTTTACAATATTACCAGCCCATGCCATACCAGAAAGGAAAATCCGTTGTGTTGGGATAACCCCATGACCTCCGTACGTAAGGGTCCCAACCGGCAGGCTGGTAAGGTATATCGGTTATTTTCATCCACGCCGCATGGCCGTCCCAAAACGCGAAGTTTATCCCTTCATTGTGCCGCGGACGCATATATGTAAACCATGAATCATCGCGGGCGCCTGGGGCGGTAATCTGTTCAAAATGGTATGTGTCCGCATAAGCTGCCGTGGAGGACGGCCTGGGAAGCCTTCCGCTTCCTATCTTGGGAAGAAACATGTTCAGATAACAATTAACTCCGTAACTGGACTGATAAGCATATCCCGTCCCGGACACTATCCATGGCGGAGTTTCTGAAGGACAGTAAAAACCCCTGTATGTTTTTGGCACGGAGAATTGATAATTAGCAAAACCCATATAAGGGAATATAAGCCTGAAGGTAGGTATGGAGCCGCTCACATTAGTCCCTGAAGGGTTATTGTAATACTTGCCGGCCGGTGCGCACTCGAAATTATCCTGCGCATACATAAGGGCGGCCAATGCTATCTGCTTAAGGTTATTTATACATACCGCCTGCCTTGCTCTTTCTCTCGCCTGCGACAACGCCGGCAGCAGCATTGCCGCCAGTATCGCGATTATCGCGATTACCACCAGCAATTCTATCAGAGTGAATCCGTTTTTTCTCATTTTCCGCCTCCTTTTACATTTTTTTTGTTACGCTTAAACTTTGCCGCTTGCCCGCCTGAATTTTTGTTTTTATTCCCCTCGTTTTTTCTGTTCTCTTCAAGATGCCTCAATATGTTATTTTTACTCCATAAAATGTGTTCTCTGACTGCTTTTGCAGCTCTTTCAGGGTCTTTTCTTGCAAGCGCTTTGACTATTTTGTCGTGAGAATGAGGATTCATGTCTGTCCTGCTGAGGTAAAAAAGGTTGTCTGCGAGAAGAAAAGAGGTAGTAACCACCCTTATTTCTTTTATAAGCCGCTTCAGATATCCATTGCCGGAAAGCTCCATTATTGTTTCATGAAACACCCTGTCCGCATCGTTTGCCTTCCTTTTGTTTCTGTTCATTCTGGCATTCCTGTTCGCCAGAGCGCACATTCTGAGCTGCTTCAAATTTTCGGGAGTAACATTGCTCACGGCTTCCCTTATTGCAAGTTCCTCGAGAACAGTCCTTACTTCATAAATGTCCTGCACGTCTCCGTATGAAAAGGTTTTAAAAGATATTCCCCTGCTTCGCCTTGTCTGAATAATGCCGTTGTGCTCAAGGCGTTTCAAAACCTCCCTGACAGGGGTGCGGCTCACCTTGAAATGTGATGCGATTGACTCTTCCGTTATTTCGCTTCTGCCGTTTCCGCCGGATGCATTTTCGATTAGAAAGGTGATTACTTTTTCAGAGAGTTTATTTGCCTTGGTTTTCATTTGTATCACCGACGTAAATCTTTGTATGCATAGTGAGCTTTGTATGCATAGTATCATACAATATTATTTTTGTCAAATTTATTCAAGTGTCTTGTTGTGAGGACGGAAAAATAGCATGGACTAATGCCGCCGAAAGTACAGGCTGCGCCCGCGCATTCTTAATCGAGGTTATTGTATTGGCGTGCTTCAAAAACTGAGAGGAATCCGTAAGCCGGAAAAAGAAGTTTACCGATTTTCTGCCGTTTGAAATATCACCAGCCCATTCCGTACCAGAAGGGAAAATCCGTCGTATTGGGATAACCCCATGTTCTCCGGACGTAGGGGTACCAGCCGGCCGGCTGGTAGGGTATCTCGGTTCTTTTCATCCACGCCGCATGTCCGTCCCAAAACGCAAAGTTAATCCCGTCGTTGTGCCGCGGACGCATATATGTAAACCATGAGTCATCGCGGGCGCCGGGGGCGGTAATTCCCTCAAGATAGCGTGTGTCCGCATAAGCGGCCGTGGAAGACGGCCTAGACAATTGCGCACTGCCTATTTTAGGAAGAAATGAGTTCAGGTAAACATTCACTCCGTAACTGGAAGGGTAGGAATAACCTGTCCCCGACACCAGCCAGGGCGGAGTGTCGCTCGGACAATAAAACCCCCTGTACGTAGAAGGTACGGAAAACTGGTAGTTCGCAAAACCCATATAAGGGAATATAAGCCTGAAGGTAGGTATTGAGCCGCTCACGTTAGTCCCCGAGGGATTATTCCAGTACCTGCCGGCAGGGGCGCATTCGTTATTATCCTGAGCATACATAAGGGCGGCCAGTGCTATCTGCTTCAGGTTGCTTATGCATACCGCCTGCCGCGCCCTTTCCCTTGCCTGCGACAACGCCGGCAGAAGCATTGACGCAAGTATCGCTATAATGGCTATGACCACCAGCAGTTCTATCAGAGTAAATCCCGTTTTCTTCATTTTCGCTTCCTTTTACATCCTTTTAATGAAGCATGAAATACGCCTTTTGCCCGCTTTATTTTTTCCCCTGATCCCTTTTTCCGTTTTTTTCCAGGGACTCCAGAATATTGTTCTTAATCCAGCAGATATGGTTCTTTATAACCCACGCCGCCGCTTCAGGATTCCTTGTTGCAAGCGCTTTGACGATTTTATCGTGAGAATAAGGATTCCGGTCTTTATTGTTCAAATAAAAAAGTTTGGACGCAGGAATGAATGAAGTGGTAACCATGCGTATTTCCTTTACAATACGCTTTAAATATCCATTGCCGGAAAGCTCCATTATCGTTTCATGGAAGAGCCTGTCCGCCTCGTTTGATTTCCTCCTGTCTCTTTTTTTGCGGGCTTCTTTCGTTATTCTGGCATAGGTTCTGAGTTCTTTCAATACCTGCGGCGTAATACTCTTTACCGCATCCTTTGCGGCAAGCTCCTCGAGCACTGTTCTTACTTCATAGATGTTTTCAACGTCTTCGCGCGTAAAGTTTTTTGAGAAAATCCCCTTACTGCGCCTTGTCTGTATAATGCCGTTGTGTTCCAGATGCTTCAAAACCTCCCTGACAGGGGTGCGGCTCACCCTGAAATGAGCCGCTATGGATTCTTCAGTCACATCGCTCCTGCCATCGTCGCCGGATATGTTTTCAATTATGAATGTTATTATTTTTTCGGAAAGTTTTTTTGTCTTTGTTCTCATTTTCCACCTTATACCTTTTGCATACATATATTACTATGTATGCAAAATAGCACAAATTGCCGCTTTTGTCAACTTTAAAAGGTCAAGTTGCATAAAAAATTATGCCTGCTGTTTAATAGGAAGTGAATTTACCGGCTGGATTTTATTATTCAGTGATGATATTCTTGCCGATTCTATGACCTGCATGTTGTACAGGCCGTCGTAGAAGGAGGGGCTGGCGGACTTCCCTTCGTCAATGCATTTTAAAAAACTGTATATTGAATGTATGTGCGCTCTTGTCCATCCCACGGAAAACTTCGGCCCGGGGAAACTTCCTTCAGGATACCTGCTTACGGTAGGTATGGATTTAAAGCCTGCTTCTTTTTCATCGGAATTAAAAAATTCGAGATAATTGGGGTGCATTGAGTTATACCTCAATGCCCCCTTTGTCCCGTAAATCTCGTATTTTAATTCGTCTTCCGCACCGGCCGCTATTTTGGATGCTTCGATAACTCCCATAGCTCCGTTTTTCATCCCGGCATTAATGATGAAATAATCTTCAACGTCAACTTTCACTGTATTGCCTGTTCTGTCTTTCCTTTCAGGATAGAGTGTCTTTTCCCTTCCCGCAACCTCCTTAAACTCACCGAGAAAAAAGTATATCAGGTCTATCGCGTGCGAGCCGAGGTCAAGCAACACGCCCGCGCCTTTTTCCTGCTTCCATCCCATAGGTTTTTCAGCATCGAGGCTTCCGGAATGATAATAGGCAATACGGTAAGAAATAATCTCTCCGAGACCTTCTGAAACAATTAAATCCTTCGCCTTCAGCGACGCGGGGAAAAACCTGTTGTGGAAAGCAACCTGATGCGTTTTTTTGAAATCCCTTAGAGCTTCCGAAATAGCCTCCGCTTCATTCATATCGCACACCAGCGGTTTTTCACAGTAAACCGGCTTGCCTGCTTTCAGCGCTTCCAGCAACTGTTCCTTGTGAAGATTGTTGGGCGTACAGATATCTATAACGTCCACGTCCGGATGGTTTATCAGTTCCCTGTAGTCCGTTGTACCGTACGAAAACCCGAGGCTTTTCTTTGCCTCTTCAACAGTTTCCCGCCTCCTGCCGCACACCCCGAACAGTTTAGCCCCGAACCCGCTGTCAGGGTAATAATACTTCAGGTTATCATATCCGTACGCGTGCACTCTGCCTATGAGCCCGAACCCGACCAGGCCTATATTATACGTTTTCATAATCTTTTTATTTAAAACATAATTCTTTTTCCGTTTCGCCGATCGCCTCTTCTATAATCCCTATGCCTTTCGCCGCCATCTCTTTGCTCATGATAATGGGAGGGGAGAGCCGCAGGTTATGTCCTGCCGGCATCCATGCCAGCCCCTTGGCAAACGCCTTTTTATACACAAGTTTTCCCGCCTCTTCAAACGGCTCTTTTGTCTTGCGGTCTTTAACAAGCTCTATCCCCAGAAGGCATCCCTTGCCCCGGACGTCCCCCACAATCGGATGTACCGCTTTGATTTTTTCAAGAAGCCCGAGGATATAATTTCCCAGGTCGGCTGAATGTCCCAAAAGATTTTCTTCTTCTATTACCTCAATGGAAGCCAGGGCCGCGGCGCATGCCATCGGATTTCCGCCGTAACTTGTGGATGCGGAAATCTTTTCCAGCGAATCCTTATACTTTTCGGAAAGTATCATGGCGGTGACCGGGAAGCCGTTCCCAAAAGACTTTCCCAGCGTCATCACGTCGGGCACCGTATCCCAGTTTTCCATCGCGAACATCTTTCCCGTGCGTCCCATGCAGGTTAAAACTTCGTCAGCCATGAGAAGCATTTTATATTTGTCGCACAACTTCCTGATTTTCTGAATCCATCCGTCGGGAGGGATGATGGAACCTGCCCATCCCTGTATCGGCTCAAGGACTATCCCCGCCAACTGGCCGGACGTCTCTTCTTTAATTACCGTCTCAATATAGTCAACGCAATAATGCTTGCATTCGGGATACTTCATATTGAACGCACACCTGTAACAGTATCCTCTCGGCACGAGGAAGAAGCCCGGAGCGCGCATGCCCTGCGTCCTGTCAACTCTTGCCAGGCTCACAGCCCCCATAGTCTTGCCGTGGAAATCCCTGTGAAAAGATATGAACTCAAACCTGCCGGTTGCCGCCCTCATCGCCCTGAGTCCTGCCTCCACGGCGGTCGTTCCGCTATCGTACAGCTGTATGCCGTTAAGGTCTCCGGGCGTTACAGAAGCAAGTTTTTCAAGAAGCTTTGTCTTAACGGGCGTGGTAAAATCGTGACAGTTCATAAGCGTTTTTGCGTGCTTTGCAACCGCCTCGCTCACTTTAGGATGGCAGTGTCCAAGACTTGTAACGTAAATCCCAGAGGAAAAATCAATGTAGGTGTTGCCGTCAACGTCCGTAAGGGTACAGCCATGTCCCTTTTCAAAGACTACGGGGAACAACTGCACCTGGCTTGAGTATCCCTTCATGTACCTGTTTGCCCTGTTGTGATAATTCTCTGACTGCGGTCCCGGAGGAACAACCTTTATCTCCGGAACTTTTTTTAAATCCACATCCGCCCAATATCCCATTTTTCTCTCTCCTTGGTCGCTAATTGTGCTATTTCCCTTCGCCCCTTGGGGGAGAAGGTCAGGATGAGGGGTGTTTTAGCCTTTTATACACCCCCACTGCACCCAGCCTTCGGCGGGTGACTGCCTCCCCCCTCGAGGGGGAGGCAAACAAGGTATTTATACCCTCTTTATAGCCAGCAGGGCGGCACCGCGTCCTGCCGCTTCGTTTACTTCAGGCAATATTACCTTTATACCCGTGCATTTTTCTATCATGGCAGGCAGTGCCTTTTCCCTGGTCCAGCCGCCGACCATCAAAAGCCTTTTTATCTTTATCCTGCCGCTTATCTCATCAAGCCGTTTTTTCAAAACTGCAGATAAAGCTTTCATCCCGGCAAGGTATATATCCCTGCCTGTCGTGGACAAATTAATATTCCTGACAGCGCCCTTGTTTTCACTGAAGTCAGTCACAACTTCGATTTCCCCACAGGTATCTATTCCGGTTTCCTTGATACGCAGGTTTTTTTTCATCCAGTCAAGAACAACTCCGCCGTTGCTTATCGCTGCCATCAGCCCGAAACGGTCTTCCTTTAGATGCCTGCCGGGGACCCATCCCGCCTCCTTTATGAAAACAGGGTGTTGCGTCATAACAAGAAGCGCCCATGAAGTCCCGCAGGAAATCAGGCAATCCCCTTTGTTTACCGCTCCGGCTCCCAGAGAAGCACAGTACTGGTCGTGCCCACCCGCAACAACCGGTATCCCTGCCGGAATATCAAGAAGTTTCGCTGCTTCTTCCGTAACCGTTCCTCCGGCAGAGCAGGGCGGCATTACCTGCGGCATATTATCTTCACTCAACCCGGCAATATCAAGAATTTCTTTGTCCCAGCATCCCTTTACTATATTGTAAAAACACGTCATCTGCGCCGATGTGGCGTCAAGATAAAATTTTCCCGTAAGTTTAAAATTCAGATAATCAGCTACAAATGACAGCCTGTGCGATTTTGATATAAGTGAGGGCTCTTTCTCCCCGAGCCACAGCCATGAGGCCGGAGGCGACCATCCGGCAAGGCAGTGGCCTGTTCTTTTGTAAAAATAATCACTGCCGTATTTTTTGTTCAGACGGTTTGAAAATTTTTCAGCCCTGTTGTCCAGCCACGTTATACCCGGGCGCAGCGGATTACATCCTTTGCCGAGAGGAACATAAGTTCCTCCCTGACTGCTTATCCCGATGGCCGATATACTGTCTTTATTCCAGTGAACTGAACGGCGCAGTTCTTCCGCCGATTTAACAAGCGCATTCCACCAATAGTACGCTCTTTGCTCCGCTATCCCCGGGGATTTATGCATTATCCTTGTGGGGCAGGATGCATATGCCAGCAGTTCGGCTTTTTCACCAAATAAAAATGCCTTGGTCTTTGTCGTCCCGCTGTCAAAAACGAGTACCATTTATATTCCTTTAAATCCCCCTCATTCCCCCTTTGCCAAAGGGGGAAAACTCAATTTTTCCATCCTCGCAAAGGAGGGGAGGGAGTGGTTATATCTCCGCCAAAGGTATCCTCTTGATACCGCAGAAAAAATTCAGTTTACTACGTATATCCCCGTATGCCATTGCAGGGTGGTGTGTGCCGCCTTGTTCGCTGTATGCTGTAAGAAATTCCTCAACCTTATTCTGCGGCTTGATGAAAAAATGCGGCGTCTTAATTCTCTCCAGAGGTTTGCCGTTAATAACCGTCACAACGCTTGCGATGAATTTCAATCCGACCGGTACCCCTGTCAGATTAAAAAGAGTGTATAAACCCGGCATTATGCCGAAGACCGGAACTGCTGTGGGAATCCCGTTTCCAAGTTCCATTTTATTCAGTATGAGTTTTACAGGCTCTCCCTTCCTTCTCAACGCCATGCTTGACTCACCCATGTGCGACATGAAAATGCGGGAATTTTTATAGTCCGTTGTAAACATCTCGGTGAACGTCGCTTTGTTCCCTGACAAAATCTGTCCGAGTAAAACTGCGGATGCTGAATATATATCGCCTTCTCCGCCGTATCCAAAACCTTCCCCCATCAGGCAGGATATTCCGGCAAAAGGCATCGGCATCTCTTTCCCCATCCCTTCAAAGTTAACGGCCAAAGCCGAAAGATGTTTTTCTGCTGCGATTTTTTTAAGAAAAGCTATGGAATCAACCGCCTCTTTTTTTATTTTCCTGCTTATCTCCGGCGCCCACGATACTTCAGGCGGAAGATTTGTTTCAGGCAATCCGTGCCTGCGGGATGAAAAATGCCGGAACTCTTTAAGCGCACCGTTTCCTATCTCCACTGTTTCCGGGCCGAGTATCTTTTTAAGAATCTCCGGCTCCATTGCAAAATCACCCATCCGGGGGAAAAGTCGGCCTATCCTGCCTATGCGTGCACGGGATATTTTTGATGCGGCTCCGGCGGCAACACACCAGTCTTTCACTGCAGACAGGGTTGTTTTGTCCTTATAATGCCCCGTTATAAGGGAAAAACTTATGTTTTCTCTTTGAAGGACGCTTGCCAAATCCTGAACGCCGTGCATCCCGTGGTTTTCAAGAAGCTCCTGCAGTCCGAATCCCTTTTTTATTTCCGCTATTTTCTGGGTGTTCCAGATGAGGACGGGAACTTTCGCCTGCCTGACGGAGGGAAGAATCTCAAGGCTCGCGGAATAAGAAAGGAAAACCAAAACTATCCCGTCAACCTTTTCTTTCTTAAAAATACTAAACCCCTCGGAAATTGTCTTTTTGTTCCATGCAACAGGGAGGTGTACGGTTTCCGACATTTCTGAAAGTACAGTATTTAATTCGCGGGAGAATTCCCCGAGATGCCCCGTCAATGCAGGCAGTTTCTCCTTATAAAGTTCCAGGGTCAATCCCATGAATCCTATTTTCGCATTTCCCATTATTCTTTTATACCTTGCAATTCCGCAATTTTTATTTCAAAGCCAAGTTTTTTAATAAGAGAAACTTCTTTCTTCTCCGCAGAGGAATCTGTAATGAGCCTCTTATGTATATTTCTTTTATTGATATCCCCGTATTGAATCAGGGATATCTTTCCTATTTTTGAAAAATCGGCTGCGATATTTATAATGCGCGTCCTGCTCATAACCGCTTCTTCTATCTTGGCGGTTGTAGTATCCGTCGTCGTAAGGCCTTTTTCTGCGGATATCCCGTCAACGCCGAGAAATATCTGGTCAAATGCAAGGCCTTTTATCTCCGAATCGGAAAAAGGACCCGAAAAATCCATCAGCTCGCGGCGCAAAAACCCGCCGAGGACAAAAACCTTTATAACGGAAGACTGAGAAAGCTCGGAAACCACCGGAAGGGAATTAGTAACTACAATAAGTTTTTTTTCTATGCCGGCCAAAAGGCGGCTTATCTCAAGAGTAGTCGTTCCGGTATCAAGAAATATCGTTTCTCCGCTTTTTATCAGAGCAATTGACTCTGCCGCAATTGCTTTTTTCGCGGCCAGGTTTTTCTTTTCCTTCTCTCCGAAAAAGAATTCAGGGGAAATGCCTCCTTCCTTTTTCACGGCGCCGCCGTAAGTTCTTAACAGAACGTTTTCTTTTTCAAGTTCTTCAAGATATCTGCGCACAGTAACCTCGGAAACCTTTAACATGGAAACAAGTTCAGCGACGGAAACACCTCCCTTCCTGTCCAATACCTCCGTTATCCTCTCTTTTCTTTTTATGCTTTTTATTCCCATTGACATAATTTTATATCAGTGCTATAATTTTGTCAAGTTTTCTTTCGTTCCGTAACTAAAACGGGGTGGCGTTTTTGCCCCCTGTAGCGGTGCGATTTATCGCACAATTTAAGGAGAACCAGACATGGACGGCAGGGAAATAAAAATTAAGAAACTTTTCTCAAAAGGCAATGCGGTCATCATCGCTTGCGACCACGGAGAATTTGACGGACCTATTCCGGGTATGGCGAATATAAGAGAAACAGTTTCAAAGATAAACAAAAATGTAGACGGGGTTCTGTTGAGCCCCGCAATGGTAAGGCACACCGGGGAATTTTTTGCAGATAAAATTTCACCCGCAGTTGTCGGCAGGCTGAACTGGAACACAGTTTATTGTTTTCAGTGGAAATACAAGGAATCCGTTTCAGCAGAGGCCTTCTCACCGGAAGAGGCGCTGGCAATGGGAGTTGAAATCGCCCTGGTCTCTCTTACTCTGAAAACCGGCAGTGAAAAAACCGATGCAGAAAACGTAAAAATATTCCGCTCCCTCGCTTCAGAATGCCGCCGGCTGGGAATGCCTGTCATCGGGGAATATTTCCCCGCTCACAGCGATAAACTGAGTCTTCAGGAAATGCACGCGCAGGTAAAAACGGGATGCCGAATCATCGCAGAACTCGGAGCGGACATGATAAAAACATTCTATACCTGCAAATTTAAGGATGTAGTCTCAGGCTGTCCCGTTCCAATACTTGCGCTGGGAGCCGGCAAACTTCCGGCACAGCTGGACGCTTTGAAACTTGCCGAAGCGGAAATAAAAGACGGGGCGAAAGGGGTAGTATTCGGGAGGAATGCCATACAGGTACCCGACCCCTCAAAATTCCAGTCGGCTCTCATGGATGTAGTCAAAAACAACATTTCCCCCGATGAAGTATTGCATAAATACAACCTGAAAGATTAATATGAAAAAAAACTTTGAAGTGAAGACGGTTGATGAAAAGTTTTATGAGGAGAAAATAAGGAATTTTCTGCCCGGAAGGATTATTGACGTCCACACGCATATATGGCTGAAGGGCAGGGGATGCAACTCTGCCGTTAGAGACGGGGTTGTAACATGGCCCTCGCGCGTGGCGGAGGAAAACTCCGCGGAAGACCTGATGGACTCATATAAACTGCTTTTCCCCGGCAAAGAGGTAATACCGCTTCTGTTTAACAGCCCTATAGTAAGCAAAAACCTTGATATCCTGAACCGCTATGTAATCCAGTCCGCAGAAAAATATAAACTGCCGTCGCTCATGCTATGCAGGCCGGACTGGACGGCGGAAAAGTTTTCAGAAAGACTTGAAGAGGGAAATTTTCTCGGAGTTAAGCCTTACCTGAACTTCGCCCCGGCGGATATACCGGGTGACAAGGTATGCATTTTTGATTTCATGCCCCGTCATCAGCTTGAGGCGCTCAACCGCACGGGGAAAATACTTCTTCTGCACATACCGCGCCCGGGCAGGCTGAAAGACAAGGTTAACCTTGCACAGATGCTGGAGATAGAACGGCGCTATCCCGAAATAAAGCTTATCATAGCGCATGTGGGCAGGGCATACTGTCCGGAAGATATCGGAGATGCTTTCAGTGTTTTAAAAGACACAAAAATGTTTTTTGACATTTCGGCAAACACCAATGAAAAAGTTTTTCTGCAACTGATAGAAGCGGTGGGCCCGGGTAGAATACTTTTCGGAAGCGACATGCCCATAACGCGTATGCGCATGCGCCGCATATGTGAAAACGGAATTTATATTAACTTTGTTCCCAGTGGCATGTACGGCGATGTTTCCGGCGATAAGAACATGCGGGAGGTTTCCGGAGCAGAAGCCGAAGAACTCTCCTTTTTCCTTTACGAGGAGATTTATGCTTTTTTAACGGCCGCCGGAAAAACGGGGCTGGGAAAGAATGAAATAGAGAGGGTTTTCTATTCTAATGCCGCAGAACTCCTGAAATCTGCCGGTTTTACAGAAGTTATATAAATTAAATGGTATTAAAGGCGGATTTCAGAAGATATCAGATTGCAGACAATCGCCTTTTCGTACGCTCCGCACCTCTCCTTGAGAAACTCGCACAGCTCTGCGACTGACTTCCTCGGCCCCTGTATCATTATATCAACGTTTTCCTTTGCAAGAACTTCCCTTATGTCTGGGATGGCTATCGCCATTTCGATGGGGCTTTTGAGGTTGTACTTATTCCTGTTATAGTAAAGGTGGGTGTCTATCTCGTATTTTCCCGCTATCTGGGTTACCGGCATTATAGGCCTCAAGTGGAAATCCTCAAGCCTGTGGGACGGGATTATCATCTTTTTTGTCGCATAAATAAATTCATCCGCATCCCTGCCCATCTTCCCGAAGATTTTTACGGATATGTCTTTCCCCTTGAGAAGAAAAGTGATTGAATATTCCAACACCAGGTTTCTCAACGTTTCTTTTATCTTCCGCTTGTTGACCAAGCTTGAAATCTGGACGGCGGTGGAGTACCTGCTCACCTTATCGCTGTGCCTTTCGTAAAAATGCACAAGGGCTTTTCCTATTTCGAGAAGGTGCAGTGTAATGGCTATATAACTTCTTATCTTGCGCAAATCGTACAGATTTTTCTCAATCTCGGTGTTTTTAAGATACGTGTCGTAAAGCGATTCAAGCTGGTTGAAGATGGACCTGTATTTTTCAAGGACTTCTTCCGTCACCGCCTCGGTAATTTCTTCTTCGGCGTTAACGCTGCACACGAATATGTTGAACGCCTCGGAATTTTCAAGAAATTTAACCAAAACCTCAAAAACCCGCTCATCCTTTTCCTTAATTATGTTTTCATTCAAATCCGGAGGCAAAATTTTCTTCTGCATCTGTACCAGAGTCGTCTGCTCCCCAAACTTTGCCCTGTTCTTCTTGAAGCCGTATTTTTCCGCCTCTCCTTTCAATTCAACGGCAAGATTCTTCAATTCGTAAAGATAAAAAGTTATTGTTTTCTTCAGGCGTTTTTTAAAATCTTCCTTTTCCCCGGGAGCTATTTCAATGTGGTAGCTGTCAATACGGACAAGCAGATGGAGTCCCTGGAATATAACTATATTTATCCACCTTATTGAACCTATGAGCTCCCTGAAATAGAAAAACTTCTTGTTGTGCGAGGCGCCGTAATCGTCAAGAAAAGTTTCTATCTCGTCAACTTCTCTCATCACGGCGAAAATCAATTCCCTGTTTGGAAATGTTTTCATCTTCAACAGTTCTTCAAGTATGGCAAATAAATCATGGGTTATAAATTCAAGGCCTCCGAGAAATTCCTTTTCTATCTCCTTCTCCCCCATTATCTTTACCAGCGAATCCGTCTTTTTTACCATTTTTTATTCCATCCGACGTTTTTGTCGTTGCGAGCTCCGATGCAATTTAATCGAAGCGCGGCTATCCGACATTTTTTGTCATTGCGAGCCGGAAAAGATTGCCCCCCACCTATCTTCCTCCCCCTCGAGGGGGGAGGGTGCTGGTGCGAAGAATAATGA
>JAFGKM010000013.1 GCA_016928555.1 Candidatus Omnitrophota bacterium
ATGTGTGACGTAAATGTGTCAATTTTATGGTTTTTTGGAAGCAAACAAATCAAAGCAAAAAGTGCGGAAAGGCTTGATAGAGAAGGGATTGGAAGCAGGAAGGGGCTTCGGTTAATTTTGACTGTCTGGGACTTAAAATCCGTTGGGGGTTTCCCCCGTGAGGGTTCGACTCCCTCCCTCGGCACTACTCTCCCAACGGCTTCCAGCCTTTTTCAATTATACGGCAACCTCATTTTTTGCTAAGGGTGCCAAAAGAGTGCCAAAAATTTTTTCTTCCTCTATCCTTTTTAGCCTCTTTCCGACAGTCTCCAAAGATGGGTGGATATACTGCCTTGTGACCTGGATTGTTTTCTGCCCAAGTAGTCCCTTTTATGAGAGAGATAGTCTACCCATGCCTTCTGGTAAGCAGGGGAAAAATGTCAAAAAAAAGTAGATACTTTTACTGGCAAACGGTGGTTCAAAAAACTTATTTAATGACAAACTGATATTGACAGAATAGAATTAATATAAACCAATACTGTAAATCCATACAAACGCCCATCTCGCACCGGCATCTCTTTCGCAGCCGCTCCGTTTATTGTATAATGCTTACAGGTACGGATTTCAAACGGAGCCTCTATGAAATTTCAAACAATAACAATTGAAAATAAAGGACTGTTTCGTAAGTTCCTTGCCGAATATCCGATTGAGGCGCATGAGCAGAATTTCACCAATCTTTTCTCCTGGAGAAAATCCGATAGACACGAATGGGCAGAATACAAGGGGCATCTGGTTGTTTCTTTTATGGAGGGAAGCAGAAAATTCTATCCGCCGATCGGACCAAATCCCCATGAAATAATGAAGGAAATGCTGAATGAATTTCCGGGTATGTCTTTCCGCCGGGTGGATAAAAAAATTGCCGAGAAGTTGAGGGATGAATTCAAGATAGAATCGGATCGCGCTAACTGGGATTATGTGTACAGTCTTGATGAATTGAAAAGTCTGGGAGGTGCGAAATACGCCAGGGAAAGAAATTTTGTCCGCAAATTCCAGACCTACAATCCAAAAATCTGCAGGCTTGATTCCAATTCGGAGGAAGAGTTCGCGGAACTGCTTGACAGATGGTGTGATATAAAAAAGTGCCGGGATGATGCGCATATGAAAGCAGAGGTAAATGCGAACAGGGAGGCACTGAGAAATTTTAAGAGTTTGGAGATATTCGGAGTATGTATCAGGGTAAATAACCGGATAGCGGGTTATGCGATTGCAGACGAACTAAACAGCGATACATGTGTTGAGCATTTCGAGAAAGCAGATACCAATTATGCCGGGATATATCAGTTTATATTGCACGAACTTGCAAAAAGTGTTCCCCCTCACTTAAAATTTATCAACAGAGAGCAGGATTTGGGTATCCCCGGCCTCCGGAAGTCAAAAATGGCTTATAATCCGATACGATTTGTTGAAAAATATATCGTCAGCAAAAAATAATTTTCCGGTTTCGGCGGGACAGTTGTTGTTTCTTCAGTGTGCTCAGATAATGAAAAGGGATGACGGATATGGATAAGACGGTGCGATGGAGACCGTTCAGGGAGTTGCCGGTGTGAAAGCTGACCTTCTTCTCGTATGAAGCGGTATTATTTTTCAACTTTTCTCGTCACTCTTTATTCATCGGCCCTTTTTTACGGGACAACCGATAGCTGCACATGCAGACATGGACCCCAGACAGCAGTCCACTTCCTTGAATCCGTGCATTTTAAGTATGGAAGCGGCAATAATTGCCCTTAGACCTGTCCCGCAAAAAGCAGTAACCGGTTTATTCCTTGCTACCTCATTAAGGCGTCCGGGCAATTCTCCCAGAAATAGATGCTGCGCTCCGGGCAGATGACTTTCTTCATACTCTGACAGTTCACGGACATCCAGAAGAATAAACTGTTCCTTTTCTGTTATACGCCGTACTATTTCTCCTGCATGAACAGCCGGAATACGATCGTATTTCCTGCCGCTTGTTTCCCACTCGGAAAGACCGCTTGCCAGATATGCAGGGATTTTGTCATAGCCCATACGAAAAAGGCGTCTCACAGCCTTTTCCATTTCTTCCCTGCTTTCCACTATAAGACCTACATGTTTGCTGTAGTTTATGAACCAGCCGGCAAAGGAAGATATCATATCAAGGGGAATGGCAAGGCTGCCCGGGATATAAGCGCCCGCAAATGCTTCGGGACTTCGGATATCAAGTATGATTGCTCCATCATTTTTCAATTGAGCAAAAGAATCGCTTTCAAGAGGATAAGGATGCGGAATCTTGTCTCGCAGCTGCCGTTTTTCAAGATTGAGTTTTTCCATTTCTTTAAAATACGGCGGCATGTAATGTTTTTCCCGCGTTTTATAGTCTATAAATCCCTGTTTTGTCTTTATCTGTAAAGCGGGATTGTAATATTTCTCAAAACCGATAGTGGAAAAATCCCGCGATGCAATACCTCTGCCGCAAACAGAACCCGAGCCGTGCGCCGGATAAAGGATTACTCCATCACCCAGAGGCAGGACTTTCCCGAATATGCTGTCATAAAGCAATCCGGCCGCTTCTCCTTTTTTGTCAGGGAAAAAATCGGTTCTGCCAGTACTGCCTGTAAACAAAGCGTCTCCTGTAAAAACTGCCAGCGGCTTTTCGCTGGATTCCGTATCCGTAAGAACAAGCGATATGCTTTCATAGGTATGCCCCGGAGTTTCAATCACGCGCAGGTTTATCTTGCCCAGGTTAAAACTGTCGTTTTCCTTAACGCCCGTACCGTAAGCGAAAGGCAGTTTGTCTCCGTGATATATAACTGCTCCGGTAACAGCTGCCAGTTCTCTGGAACCTGTCACATAGTCTTCATTGCGATGGGTTTCGAATATATGCGTTATCCTTGCCTCGTTCTTGATTGCTATGTCCGGGTAGATTTCACAATCAAGGCGGGGATCGACCACTGCTGCCTTGCCGGCGTCACAGAAGATATACGATAGGTGGGCCAACCCTTCTGATCTTATCATTTCCAGAAACATTGTCATCTCCTCCTGAGTTGTTTCTATCAAGAAACATAATTACGCGGTTAAGATAATATTTTCTTTTCCTTTTTCATTATTTTACCGCTGATATCAGAGCATGTTAAGAAAGCTTTCAGTGCAGGGAGCAAAAAAAAGGAGAGATACTTCTTTTTCCCACGGAAGATTTCAAAAACCTGAAGGTCCACAGAATGCTTGGACAGGAAGGGGCTTCGGTTAATTTTGACTGTTTGGGACTTAAAATCCATTGAGGGTTTCCCTCGTGAGGGTTCGAATTCCTCCCCCGGCATTTTTCTTTGAGAACCCGAACGAGGCAAAGGGTATGGGAAAAAAATTTTCCCATGCAGTCGCTTTGGGGGGAGGACTATGTCAGGAAGGGGGAAGCTCCCCCTCCTGAAGAGCGAAGCGACTCGTGACGGGTTCGAATTCCTCCCCCGGCACTACTCCCAACGATTTTCGTTCTTTTCCATATTTCTATTGTTTTTCAAAGGGTGACAAACTGTCCGTTATAATATCCCCTGTTTTGATAAATAGTGCAAAGAGTACCATCCTTTATTGCTAATTTCCGTCATACCGATTTATCTATTGATTTTCGAAATATTTATTGTATAATGATAACGTTTCGGAGATGGAGTTCTCCTTTAATCGCCCCGATGAGAATCGGAGATGATAACTCCTACCGTTTTTAAAAATAAGGGAGAACTCTATGGAAAAGATTTATTTCATAACTTCTTTATGGTTAGGCCTTGCCGTTATATCCGCAATCATTGCATATCACATAAAAATCTCCATCGCCCTTGTTGAAATCTGTGTCGGGATTATCGCCGGAACAATAGCAACCAGATATTTCGGTATCAACTCTCTCGGGAATAATCTTGAATGGCTGAAATTCCTCGCTTCAACCGGCGCGGTATTCCTTACCTTCCTTGCAGGTGCTGAACTGGACCCGAAAGTAATTAAAATGAAATGGAAGGAAGTAGTAACGGTGGGGATTGTGGGATTTATTGCTCCTTTTCTCGGCTGTTCCGCAGTTGCATTTTATATTCTCGGATGGGGCGTGAAAGCCAGCCTTTTAGCCGGAGTGGCCCTTTCAACTACATCTATGGCTGTAGTTTATGCCGTAATGCTTGAAACGGGATTTAACAAAACTGAATTCGGGAAGGGGATACTCGGCGCGTGTTTTATCAACGACCTAGGAACTGTTATAGCATTGGGGCTTATTTTCTCTCCTTTTACTTCCAGAACCCTTATTTTTGTTATCGTCATGGTAGTTATGATGGCGTTATTCCCGGCATTAACCAACTTTTTCACAAAGGTTTACGGGAACAGGACGGCGGCAATTCGCGTGAAATGGGTATCTTTTATACTGTTTGCCATGGGTGCATTAGCCATATGGTCTGACAGTGAACCGGTTTTGCCCGCCTACATAGCCGGGATGATGCTTGCAGAGTTTGCTTCACAAAACAGGATATGGATAAGGCGTTTGAGAACAATGACCATAGGGTTCCTTACCCCTTTTTATTTTATCAGGGCAGGTTCTTTTGTCTCACTACCTGCCTTATTGGCGGCTCCTCTGATTTTTGTAGTTCTTCTGATGTCAAAAGTGGGAACCAAGATATTCGGACTTTATCCCGTGGTCGGATTATTCAGAAAGAACTTCTCGGAACGCTGGTATTATACGCTTTTAATGTCCACAGGATTGACCTTCGGTACGATAGCTGCCTTATACGGATTTACCCATAACATCGTGACGGAATCTCAATATTCCTTTTTGGTAATGGTTGTTATAGGCAGTGCGGTTATCCCGACGGCTATAGCCAATTTTTCGTTCTTACCGAAACATTTGTTACCTGCTCCTTCCGGGAAGAAACATGTTGCATTCAAATCCGAAGGGATGGATGAGGAATAATTGAATTTGCGTTGTGGAGCAGACCAATGGAAACTAAAGAGATAAAAATTACCGTGAGCTTTACCTGCCTTTATAGACACGGAGTGTATAGTGGAACTTCCACGGGTAAACCCGTGGCTTTCCTCCTTCGCTAAAATATCCCCTTCCGCAGCCTTTGGCGAAGGAACGCTTCTGCGGATAAATCTGCGATGGCGGGTAAAGAGGTCAAAATCAATTGCAGCTTGTTTTGAAAATATAGTAATATATTGCAATATGAATAAACCGGCTCCTGATGTTTCAGTCTTGCAGGCAATATTACCGGCAGGTTGCATAACTGTCGGAACAAGTTGCATAAGCCCTGTTAGCGCGGTCACTCAATGAACACTTGCGGAGTCTGCCATATGAGAACACTTGGAAAATTTTCCATAATCACACTTCTCCCCTTTTGTTTTCTCCTTCTGGCCTCATGCGCCAGGATTGACGACAGGCCGGACCTGTCCATGTATCAATACACCGATACCCGCAACCTTGTAATGTTTGTCTATGATGCCGCAAGAAAGGTTGAAAAAAGAGGTCTGTCCCAGATAGAAGATTTCAAAAGAAACCGCTCACTCTACAGGAAGGAGAACTATTACCTTTACGTCTATAAGACCAGCGGAGACAACCTGTTTCACGCCGGAGTCGGTGACATCGAGGGGAAAAATCTCCTGGATATAACCGACGTTAACGGAAAGCAGATAACCCGTCTTGTTATAGAATCTCTGGAAAACAAGAATAATCCGCACGGATGGGTGCATTATTCATGGTGGGAACCCGGCAAGTTTTATCCGGTGCCGAAGTCCTCATGCCATTTCAAGGTATCAACTCCCGAAGGAGCGGAACTGTTTGTGGGAGCTGGGATGGACTACCCGCATGAAGAAAAGGAATTTATAAGGATAGCCGTTGACAGCGCGGCAGACCTGATAGAAAGAGACGGAGAGAAAGCCTTCCATGAGATAGCCGATCCTAAATCACAGTATATCTACAGGGACGTCAAGGTTTTTGTGTTTGACTCCAAAGGCGGCACAATCATCTCCCCTGTCATCAAGAACAGCCCCCTTGAGATAAATTTCATTGAAAGCTACGACGATGCCGGCCATCAGCCTTTCAAGAGAGCCATGGAAGAAATAAAGAATCAGGACACAAGCTGGCAGGTATTCATGGAAAGAAGCAGGGAGAGACGCTCCCTGATAAAGAAAGTGCTTTATCTGCGCAAAATGCAGCACAGGGGTGAAACTATTTACGTCGGAGCCATAACAAACCTGCCGCAGCCTGCAACTGCGGATTAGGAGAGATAGATGAAAAACAAATTTGAATATGGCGTAAATGAGGTGCCGCCGTTCCATCACCTGCTAATTTCATCCGTACAGCACGTTCTTCTGATGTTTGTGGCCATAGGACTGCCCATCCTTTTTGCAAATCAGGTCAACGCCAGCGCCAGGTTTACGGCAAGCCTGGTATCCTTCTCCATGATAGCGGCGGGGCTCGGCTCAATACTTCAGTCCGCCGGTATCCCGCATATAGGTTCCGGGTACCTCTGTCCAAACGTATGCGGACCTTCATACTTGAGTCTTTCCCTTTCGGCCGCATGGGTCGGCGGACTCCCTTTGATGCGCGGGATGATTATCTTTGCCGGGCTTGTAGAAATGGCGATAGCGCCCATCGTTCAGAGACTGCGGAGAATTTTCCCGAATTTCATCATAGGCCTGGTCATGGCTCTGGTGGGGGTAAGTATAATAAAAATGTCGGTCGCCGCGATATTCGGGCTGAATTTCCGCGGTGACATTATCCGCAACGTTGACCTGTTAATAGGGATGTTTTCACTGCTGATTATGGTAATGGCCAACATCTGGGGCAAAGGGTTCCTGAAAATGTATTGTCTCCTCATAGGCATGCTATCCGGATGGATACTGGCGGTAGTTCTCGTTCCGGAATACTGGCATATGTTATTGTCCGCGTTGAATAAACCGTTCTTTGCCGTGCCGGAGATAACCACTGAGTTCAGGGGCATGTCCTTTGATTATAAAATGCTGATACCCTTCTTTGTCATAGCGGTAAGCGGCTCTCTGAAATCCTTCGGCAACCTCCTTGCCGCTCAACAAATATCCGAACCTCATTTGAAGGAAAGGTCTTTCATCCCCATCCGCAACGGCCTTATGGCAGACGGAATTTCCACGGTCCTTGCAGGGATGCTGGGAGGATTGGCGGTAGATACATCCTCAAGCAACGTCGGACTGGCCGGGTCCACTAAAGTCTTGAGCCGGTGGGTCAGTGTCGCCGCCGGCGTAATTTTTACCATACTTGCCTTTTTGCCCAAACTCACCACCGCTCTTTCATTCATGCCCCAGCCGATTCTCGGCGCCGCCCTGATATTTGCAGGCTGTTTCATGATATGCATAGGACTTCAGGAGATGTTCAGGGAGACATGGAGCGAAAGAAAAACTTTTGTTGTGGGCATTTCGCTCTTCTTCGGTTTGAGCACCGCTTTCATGCCGGAACTTTATGCCAGGACACCGAAAATCATCCAGACTTTTTTCACCGACCCGCTGCCGACGGCCACCATTGTCGCAGTTATTCTCAACCAGATTTTCGACCTTGACACCTTATTCAAAAAATAGGGCGCCGAATCCCGCCCCCGGCATTTATCCCGAACTCTTCCTGATACACTTTCATAGTGACCCCTCCCCTGCCAGAGTAAAACGCAACACTCGTCTTTTGCAGTCATGAGAGAATCGCGTTGTCTTCCTCAAGGAAGATTCCGCGCAGTTTCCTGTCGAGACTGTCCGGATTATCCGCATACCTTAGGGCAATTTTCTGGTCAATCATCTTACTTTTAACCAGCTCGGAAAGGGATGTTTCAAAATCCTGCATACCGTCCAGTTTTCCCGCAATGATGCTCTTGGCGACCTTTGTATCAGCGCCCTCGACAATAAGACGCGAGATGATGTCATTCACGAACATGATTTCAGTCGCGGGGACAAAGGTCAGACCCTCTTTGCAGGATGGCAGAAGCATCTGGGATATGACGGCTTTCAGATGAAGACTCAGTCCCTTCCTTATCTGGCGGTGCCTCTCCTCCGGGTAAAAACCCAGGAGTCGTTCGATGGTCTGGGTGGCATCGGCGCTATGAAGCGTACCGAATACGAGATGCCCCGTTTCTGCCGCACGCAGTCCGAACTCAACCGTCTCCAGGTCCCTCATTTCGCCGACGAGTATTACATCAGGGTCTTCCCGCACTGCGGAACGCAGGGCATCCTTGAAACTGGAAACGTCTATCCCCACTTCACGCTGATTGATTAATGCTTTTTCGTTCTTATAGAGATATTCAATCGGGTCTTCTATACATAAGATGTGACACTTCCGCTTCTGGTTTATGTAATTGATGATGGCGGCCGTGGTGCTGGATTTTCCTGCGCCTGTTGCACCGGTGATGAGGACCAATCCCTCCATGTATTCGGTGACCCGGCTTACCGCGGGAGGAAGATGCAGCGTCTCGAAATCAGGTATCACGGTGTTGAGAAGCCTGGCTGCGAATGATATGGAACCCCGCTGTTTAAACACATTGATGCGAAATCTCCCTTTGCCGGAAATGCCTAGGGACATATCAACGCTTCCTTTACTTTCGAACCGCTTGATGTCCTCCTCTTTCAAAACCTGCTTGAGGATATCTTCCATATCTTTCAAAGTTAAAGCAGACATACCCTCAATCTGTTCAATATCTCCTTTGATGCGGAACATTGGCACAGACCCCACCTGGAGATGAATATCCGATATTTCCTTTCCATCCATTTTTTTGAAAAGGTCGAAAATAGACAATGTTGCCATGGATTCCTTTTTACTGATAAGAATACATTTGATTCTGCCTTGAACACACACTGCTTAAGGTATTCAGGGGAACTATTCGATGGTCCTTTTTATACCCTTCGTGTCTTCCGAACTGTTTTTCGAACTCCGATACAAGATTCTTTCAATGGTTTCACGGGTTATAACTATGTTCAGCGGTTTCTCTATATAGGCATCCGCTTTTTCCCATAATGTATTGAGAAATGTTTCCTTTGAACCGTAGCCGGTCTGGATGATTATTCCTACATCTGAATTTATGCTTCGTATTTCCTTCAAT
>JAFGKM010000087.1 GCA_016928555.1 Candidatus Omnitrophota bacterium
AATTCAAGCGGGGTATCCCCCATAACCTCAACCCATTCCGCGTCTTTACCGAACAGATGCTGGGCGAGGGAAATACCGTGTATATGCCCTGCCATGGTTGTTCCCGTACCGTTCACGATACCCATATGCAACGGCGCTATCCGGCCGAACCCGCTTTTGAAATAGTCTACGTGCGGCAGTATTCCCAGCAGTGAAGTTGACATTATCGGCGTGCGGTGCTTTCTTGCCAGAGCCACCAGCTTCCTCGCCTCCCCTACATCGTAAGCAAACGGCTTGTCTATGAACGTGGGAATACCTTTTTTGATGCCGGGAGAGGCAAGTTTCCAATGGTCTGAGCCATCGCCGTTGCAATCTGCGATTAAGACTAAATCCACGCCGTCGGAGACATCCTCAAATCTGCGGCAAACCTCGGGCTTATCGTAGAATACGCGGGAAAACATTGCTGCCGCCTCTGGCGATTCATCCCAGACCTTTACAAGGCGGAACCCGCTCTCGGTAGGAACCGTTATCTTCCAGGGCGCACTATAGTGCGTATAGAAGTAGAAATGCGCTCCGCCCGGCTGCCATGAATATTTGAAGGTATCCGACTTCCATCCCCCGGGCCTCTGCAGGATTGCCGGGTCGTGCTTTTCCATCAGTGCGCCGTAATACATCCCGTGCATATCACATCGTATGATGCCTGTCCGAATCTCTCTTGCCGCCATACCTTTCCCCCTTTAAGCCTTCATGATATCCCTGAGATAAACTCTGCTGCCTTTCTTCTGCGCCATTACACCAGCCTCGATTACGGCTATGTGCTCCAGAAAATTCCCGTACGGCACGGGCGGCTTGCCGCTCAATACCATCTCTTTGAAAATTTTCAGTATCTTCTCTCCGCCGCCGATGAACTCGGGGTCGCCTATGGGGTTGGAATGTACCGCTCCGTACTTGCTGTAAGCGGAAGCATAAAAACTGCACGCTTCCGGAAAAACCTTGGTAGAGGTATTCAGAATCATCACCTCAACTCCTCCATTCAGATGCAGGTGCAGGTATTCCAGAGGGGCGGAACCCATCGCTTCAACCCATTCCACACCCGTGCCGAAAAGATTCAATGCAAGGGACACCCCGTGAATAAGGTACGCCATCCTGTCTTCAAGCCCGCCGGAAACACCTTTGCCCGCCAGTTCCTGGGAAAAGGTTCCGCCCACTCCTTTGATTACACCCAGTCCGGCAGGGAGCACATCCGGCTTCTCGTCAGGCACCGGGTAGTAGGCGTGTTCTATCTCTTTGAGCCGCTGCTTGAAAAACCCGGCTGCCGGGACATAGCTTAAAATTGAGGCATTAAAAATCGGGGTCTTATACTTTTCCGCCAGACTGACAATCGCCTTGGCATCCTTCAAATTAGAGGAAAACGGCTTGTCTACAAAAGTGGGGATGCCCTTTTTTATAAACGGCTCCGACAGTTTAAGATGGTCCGAACCGTCGCGTTCGCCGTTGGAGATGAATACCGAATCAACCCCTTCGCACAAATCCTCCAAATCCTCACATACCTGCGGCTTATTCAGGAAAACCTCGGCAAAGGTTTCGGCTCTTTTACGGTCGTAATCCCATACCTTGACGAGGTCAAAACCCGGCACTTTCGGCATGGTCAGTTTTGCAGGGTCATAGATATTGCTGGCATAATAATGGACGACATAATATTTTTTTTGCAGGAGCATCGGGTCACATTCCGCCAGCATTACCCCGAAATAGTACCCGTGGATATCGCTGCATCTTGCCAAACCGAGACGGATTTTTCTCATTTTTTCACTCCTCTCAATAAAAACTTTTTTATCCAGGGAGAAGTTCTTTTTTCGCCCTTTCTATTACCTTCCTTGTCTTTTCAATCTTCTCCGGGTCAACCTCGGGTTTTTTGTACTCCTCTATCAACCGGGCTATTTCACCGCTCGCTTTTTTCAGATTATTGGCTTCGCTTTCGCTGTCCCATCCGGAAATATCAAAAATTTTCGGTTCCCATAAACAGGAACGAAAGTTCTTCAAGGTATGTTCGGTATCAAGATAATTCCTTTCTATTCCGAAACCTATCTCCATGATTGTCTCCAGCCCGATTGTCTCTTCATTGATAACCGGCGGCTCCAGATATCTGAGGCCTGCGGTAAATTCCCTGTCCAGCAGAAGCTGCACCGGACTTAGAGTAAGCCCGGATTCAAGGTGCCCTATCCCCATCTCCGGGTGATGCCCTGTAAAGGCAGCTATTGTCATAGCAAGATATGCCTTTTCAAGCGTGGTGTAAAAACCCGGGTGTTTTGCCGGGGTATACTCCCCTATACCAGGAGAGATGGCAACCCCTGTCCATTTCCTGACAAATTCGCAGATGGAAAGCCGGCGAATCAGGGTATCAAATGTCCAGTAATTAACCTGCCCTGTCTTCATGTTAAGCACTCCGCTGAGAATCATCCCTGTCAGAGGGACCTTGGGATTTACTGCGCGCGCGGAAAACCACAATGCGATTACTTCTGCCGCACTTAAAACGATAGAGCCGGCGGTCGTCACCGGCATATTTACCCCGCTGATAGCCATCGTATAAATTTTGGCGGGATAGTTTCCCGATTTCAGCATATAGAGAAACCTTTCCGAAATGTCCTTGCCCAGTTTTAACGGAGCGGCAAAACTTATATTTGCCAACCAGTGCCAGTAAGGGTCGTTTATACCCATAATATCCTCTATTTCCCTCAGATAATCTATCTGCCTCAGGTCCTCAACATAAACCCCCCTCGGATTGTGGGCGTATTCCAGAAGCAGCATGGCGGCTTCCAGCGGCTCAACCTGCGAAGGGACATCGGAGAGATTCAGAGAATGTCCCACGCCGTGCTCGGGATGAAGAACATCCCCCAGTTTGGTCATCCGTATAAAATCCTTTTTATTGCCTTTCCTTTTTTCTCCGGTCTCTTCATCCAGGTAAAAAGTGCCTAACGGGTGAAACATAAAAGGCACATGCGGCGCCTTAAATTCACCGGCTTCTTTTACGTAAGGGACGTATCCGGAAAGCAGGGTCTGCCTGTGCTCGCTTTTTTGTATCTCTTTTTCCCATGTATCTTTATCCTCTTTTTTGATTTCTTCAACAAACTGCCGAATCATTTTTTGCGGAAATCGGGCATTCCATGTTTCATAATCCACATAAGCGCCCCTGTCTTCAAGCACTGTAAGAATTTCCTTGTTCTGACAGGTCATCCCCAGTTTTTCCAGAACAGTAAGAACCCCTTCCGACAGCAAATCCATATCTGCATCTTTTAAATTCTTAAACATATCCCCTCCTCTCCTTTAATCAACAGCATTGAATATGCGCGCGGCATTCCTGAAAAAAACATCCTCTTTCAACTGCACCTCCGCCTGCCCCGAGATGCCGAGCCGCTCCATTGCATCCTTCAAAGCCTTTATGACATGATAGGTATTGTATGTAAGCCGTTCCCTCTCGGCCGAAAACTGCTTCTGAAGCGCTGGGTCCGACCAGGGATAGTCGTCACGCGTGATAAAACTGAACCCTTTTTCTTCTGAAAAACGCTCCGTGCCCGTGATAAGCCCGTAGGGCATATCGGTGGCAAAGAGCAATTTTTCCCGGAGTCTTTCGTTTGAAAGGGTTTTCTCGTATACTTCCGTCACCGTGGCGGAAGAAACATCCAGGAATACGGAGGGTATATCCGCTACACCCGAAGCCAGAAATGTGAAAAACTGTTCCGGATAAACATACCTGCCCATATGTGCCAGTATAATCTTTATCCCGGGAAATTTTTCAGCAATTGCCCTTACAAAATCCTGATTTTCCCTATCGCACATACCCATTCCCGCGGTATGCAGCATCAATATCAGTTTTTCGCTGTTCATGAATTCCAGCAGGTCTGAAGGCACAAACTCGTACATCCTTGTCAAAAGGTTAGGTTTTCCCAGAAAGTCAAAATACGGTTTAACCCCGCGGAATCTGATGCCTTTATCCATCGCAGAGTTGAAAAGGGCAATCGTCCTGCCGGTATCAAAAGGGTCTGAGATTATGAACCCGTAAAGATGCGGGCTATCCGCCATTAAGTCCGCTATGTAACTGTTGGCGGCCTCTATATCCACCTCTCTCAAAGGAAATCCGAATGCGCACACCCCCGCGATTTTTTTACTGCTGAACAGTTGTTTGTATATTCGCAAACTGTCTTCCCATGTGAAATCCGTGAAGGTTGCAAGCGGCTCTTTTGCCCTTTCAGGGCTGATTGGTTTCATAATACCCGGCGGCCCCAGGTGCACATGCGCATCAAAGATATATTCAGGCACCCATCCCAGCAATTCGTTTTTCCACAAACCTGTATGGTCGCAGTACGATATGTTTTCCCCTCTCATCGTATCCTTATTTCTTGTCTTTCAATAAACCCTGTACCGTTTCAGCAATCCCTTCGGGCGACATCCCGTACTTGCTTCTAAGCCATTCCTGGCTGCCCACGGCTCCGACAAGAACATCCGGAAGCGCTATCCTGCGAAATTTAACTCCGGCGGCGTTGTCGGCAAGAACCTCGGCAACCGCACTGCCCAGCCCGCCGTCAATGTTGTGTTCCTCCACCGTTATAACCGCTCCTGTTTCCCCGGCGGCCGACAAAACCGCCTGCTTGTCTATAGGCTTTATGGTATGCATGCTTACCAGCCTGCAGGCAATACCCTGTTTACGCAGTAATTCACTTGCGATTACCACATTGTACCCGATAGGCCCCGTAAAAATAATAGCCGCATCGCCGCCCTTCTCAACCTCGATGGCCTTGCCTATCTTGAAATCGATTGGACCTGGATGTATATCCTTTTCGCCTTTATATCCGCACCTGTAGTACACGGGCCCTTTATGCTCTATCATCGCCACGGTTGCCCCTTCCGCCTCAACGCAATCGCAGGGACAAAGCACAACCATCTCCGGAAGCGCCCTCATTATAGCGATATCCTCCGTAGAATGGTGGGATATGCCCAAGGCCCCGTAGGAAACACCGCCGCCGATAATAACTATCTTTACATCCGCCTTATGGTAACAGACG
>JAFGKM010000088.1 GCA_016928555.1 Candidatus Omnitrophota bacterium
CTGACCCTAGTACGAGAGGACCGGGTTGGACGAACCTCTAGTGTACCAGTTATCCCGCCAGGGGTAATTGCTGGGTAGCTATGTCCGGAAGGGATAACCGCTGAAAGCATCTAAGTGGGAAGCCCGCCTCAAGATTAGTCCTCCCTCTGCTGTGAGAGCAGCAGACTGAAGACCCCAGATAGACTATCTGGTTGATAGGCTCCGTGTGTAAGACCCGTAAGGGTTTAAGCTGAGGAGTACTAACCGGTCGTGAGGCTTGACCATGAAATTTTTCAGGGCAGGAGGGTTGTGCCGCAAGGTATGGCCCCCCTGCCCTTTTTTATTTAACCTGTCTTACGCCATAAGAAGCAAATCCCCCTTAGTCCCCCTTTCACAAAGGGGGAAACGTCATATTTTCCTCCTTAGAAAAAGGAGGGTCAGGGAGGATTTATAAAAATGTATGCTTCCAATTAAGGATTGACGGGGAAAGAGTTTTTCTGTAAAATGATTATATGAAAAAAAATAAATTTTTCGGCGGTTTCACTCTTATAGAAATATCGGCTGTTGCGGCTATCGTATCGACTCTTTCGGTGGGTACGTATCTCGGAGTTCAGAAGGGCAAGGAAAGGGAATGCTGCAACAATCTTATGCAGATTCATAAGGCCGCTTACATGTTTGAGATGGACAACGGCTTTCTTCCTTCCGCGAAGTTCTTCCCTTCGTCCGAATCAGATACCCGCGGCATACATTATATGCTTGCGCAGTACGGAGCGGTAAAAGGGGTAATGTTCTGCCCTTCGCTTCCGGAACAGCTCAACAAGTACGGGACAAATTACATATGGAACGACACACTGAGCGGCAAGAGCATGGATTCCGCGCCTTCTTCCACGTGGCTGATGACCGAGATGACAGCCGTAAATAAGAGGATAGGTTCTCCGCATATGGGCGGGTTTGCGGTTTTGTTTGCCGGCGGCAATGCGCAGATTACGCAGAGAGTCTCTTTCCCTGAAACTGAAGAAGCGCAGAAACCCGTTCAGGAAGAGAAGCCTGAACTGCGCAAGCCTGTGGAGGCGCCGAAGGGGCCGCCGCTGAAACCGGGTTTGAACATGCTTGCTGAAACACGGGTTTCAGCCGGAGAGCCGATAAAGATATCCGTACTTATGTCGGATTCCTCCGGAAATCCGGTTCCGATGAAAAAAGGTGAAATTTCCGTGCTGTCCGACAGCCCTTCCGCGGAGATTCCCGCTTCGGTTGATATTGACGAAAACCTGTCAATGGTTGAATTTACCGCTGTTTTCAAAAAGGCCGGAAAAGCAAACCTGAAGGTAAGGAACGAATCGGGTTTTGAATCCTCATGCCAGATAGAAGTGGTTCCCGGGCCTGTCCGCGGTTACGGGTTTGCGCTGTTCCATTCCGCGTGGGAGGCGGGAAAGCCGCAGAACGTACGTATAGTCTCCGTTGACGGCTGGGGCAACACGGCCGATTACACGGGAGAGGCTTTTCTCGTTTCGCAGGCAGGGACTGTTTCTCCGAATAAAATATCGCTGAGTAAGGGGATATGGGACGGCGAACTGTCATTCACTGCGGTGGCGGAAAAGAATATAATGTATGTTGAAGGACAGGATAAAGTCGGCGTAAGCCCTGAGTTCAGCGTCAAAAATTCTACGCCTGCGGCCGTACGAATAATATCATCCGGCGAACCGGTAGCCGGCATTGCTTATGAGATAACCGTTTCGGTAGAGGACGCATATGGAAACGGATGCGCTGACTTTACCGGAGCGCTTGACCTGAGTCTGCCGGAAGGAGCGACTGCGGATATTAATAAGGTCGTCATAGGGTCCGAAGACGCCGGTATGAGAAGGAGCTATATAACCTTCTACTCCGCGGGAGAGAAAAAAATTCAGGTCTCCGGCGGCGGTTTAAAAAGCGAGAAGAAGCTTTTCGTGAATCCCAGCGGACTTTCGGTATTCTCAATAAGGGAGATAGGCCCGCAGGAGGCGGGAAAGCCGTTTGACATAGTGGTAAGGGCGATGGACGCATGGGGCAACCAGGTGAAGGGTTTTTATCTGAAGGATTCTTCGGGCACGGTTGAATATGTCAACAGGGATTTCACTTCGGGCGTATGGATGGAGACGATAGTTATAACAAAATCCGGCGAGCATACCGTTTTGATAGAAGACGCCTCGGGCAGAAGCGGAAAATCCAACGTGTTCACGGTAAAACCGGCCGCTCCGGAAAAGGTTGAGATAACCGGCATTCCTGTTTCTCCGGTGCAGGGCATTAAGTATTCCGGCAGCGTGGAGGTTCAAGACAAGTTCGGGAATGTGATTTCGGATTACGGAGGGGTTATTGTCATGGAACATCCCGGGGAATTAAGCGTGGCCGTCACTTCCGGGCAGGGAGAAACGCCTGTGAAAATAGAGGTAAAGGCGGATAACCCGGGGTACTACAAACTCAAGGCGTACGACAAGAGCAGCGAAAAATTGTCTGCGGAGCTGGGGTTGTTCGTCCTTGAAAATAAATAAGTAAACCTTATATTGTCATTGCGAGCGAACGAAGGAAGCGCGGCAATCCAATGTTTTTTCTTCTATATCACTGTTAATATCCGCAGAGATGATAAAAGCGTCGCTTCTCACTTAGAGGTTCGTTATGCCAAAAAGAATAATTTCTAAAAGTTGTAGGATAGAAGTCGTATGCATCGGCAGTGAACTTCTTTACGACAGGATTAACACCGACATCAACATTATTTCGGGGATACTCGGAAGAGCGGGGTTTTCTATAAGCAGGTGCGTTATCGCGGGCGACGACAGGAAGGAAATTATGGATGCGGTAGGTTCATCCGTGGAAAGAAGCCGTATCACTTTTGTTACAGGAGGCCTCGGGCCGACTTCGGACGATATTACGAAAGAGAGCATTGCGGAACTTCTGCGCAGAAAACTTATTTTTTCGGAAGAAATATGGGACGGGATATGCAGAAGGTTTTATGCGAGAGGCGTAAAAAACATCCCCGAGATAAACAAAAAGCAGGCTTATGCCGTGGAAGGTTCGGAAATTCTTAAAAATGAAGTCGGAACCGCACCCGGACTGTTGATAAAGGAAGGGGAGAAAACAATAGTAATTCTGCCCGGGCCGCCGGTTGAACTTGCTCCCATGGCCGAGCAGTACGTTAAGAAACTTAAGAGAGAGAAAAAAAGCAGCGTGATAAAAATACGCCGCTTCGGCATATCCGGCATTCCCGAATCGGCGGTGGAAGAAGAGGTTAATCCGATACTGAAAAATTACGGCGCAAAGTATACAATTCTTGCACATCCCCAGATGATAGAAATCCTGATTTCCTCGGATATTGCCCCCGCTAAACTAAGGGATTTTGAAAGGCGTCTGAAAAAACGTTTCGGGGACGGCTATCTCGGGGTAAATCCCCCGTCCCTTCCGGAAATTTTGGCAGGACTGCTCAAGAGAAAGAAGCTTACTGCCGCTTTTGCGGAATCATGCACGGGGGGTCTTGCGGGAAAACTGATTACCGACATTCCCGGCAGTTCGGATTTTTTCAGGGGTTCTTTCGTTGTTTACGGCAATATCCTTAAAAGAAGAATTTTAAAGGTTCCCAAGACGGTAATTAAAAAATACGGAGCGGTAAGCGAGCAGACTGCCATGCATATGGCGAAAGGCGCCAAAAAAGCGGGTAAATCGGAGGTTTCTCTCAGCATTACCGGCATAGCAGGCCCTTCGGGAGGTTCGGAGGAAAAACCCGTTGGACTTGTCTGTATCGGAATAGGGATGCCCAAGAACAGGTTTTACGCATACAAGTTTTTGTTCTCAGGCAACAGGGAGCGCATAAGAGAACGTGCTGTTTACCAGGGTTTTGACCTGTTAAGAAAACACTTGAATGAAAAATAAAGCCATATCCATAGCGATAGTCGTGCTTGCGCTGGGGTTTATTGTGATAAAGGCGGTTACAATGCCCCCCCGTTTAAAAAACGCGCGGCTGGTGGAGATACCCGAAGGAGCTCTTGCCGAGGAGATAGCAAAATCCCTGGAACAGACGGGGGTTATAAGGGAAGCGGACTGGTTCCTTTATCTCACAAACAGATATAACGTTCAGGAGAAACTTCAGTCCGGAATATATGAGTTTTCCGGCAGAACTTCTTTGAAAAAAGTTATATCCAGGATCGTTAAAGGCGAGGTCGTGCTTATCAGGTTAACCGTACCTGAAGGATATACCCTTAAGGAGATTGCCCAACTGCTTGAGAGGAAGAAACTGGCAGGCAGTGAAGAATTCATAAAGTATGCCGAAGGGATAAAAAAACTTGAGGGCATGCTTTTTCCCGACACCTATTTTTTCCCGCACAATGTTTCGGCCGAAGCTATAGCAAGCACCATGTACAGGCGTTTCAAAAATGTTTTTGAAGATTTATACGGGGAGCCGGTTACCGATTCCAATTTCAGCAAGGTTAAGGAGATTGTTACAATAGCTTCCATCGTTGAGAAAGAAGCGATGTACGCAAGTGAACGTGAAATAATTGCGGGCATTATATACAAGCGCCTGAAGAAGAATATGCCCATACAGAGCTGTTCCACGGTTTTATTTGCGCTCGGCACTCCTAAATCACGGCTTTCCGGCAAAGACCTGAATGTTAAATCTCCGTATAACACTTACACGCACAAGGGGCTTCCTCCGGGGCCGATATGCAGTCCAGGTTTATCCTCCCTGAAAGCCGCCGTTAATCCGAGAAAGACAGACTATCTTTATTTTGTTTCAATGGGCGACGGCAGAAACCACTTTTCGTCAACCTACCGGGAGCATCTGAACGCATCAAAAACCTTCCTTTCTTCCGAAACAAAGCCGGAAACCTCCTCTGATTAACAACAACCGGTTATCCGCCTGACAATGCCGGTGTTTTTGACTGGTTGCATTGAAATCCCCTCTTAATCCCCCCTTTATAAAAGGGGGGTATGGGGGCAGGACAATCCCTCGCGTACAGTCAGCAACTCTTAATCCCCCCTTTATAAAAGGGGGGTATGGGGGGATTTTTGAGATGCGGCTATTTCGAAATCACTGTGTGGGAATTACCTCTATTTTTTTTGAGGAAGGCTTTACACCGTATTTTACGAGGAAATACGTCATTGCCGCTATCATCGCTCCGTTGTCAAGGCAGAGTTTTGCATCCGGCATGAAGAGCTTTACGCCTTTTCCGTCAAGGAGGCGCCTGAATCTTTCCCTTATATATCTGTTCCGGGTTACTCCGCCGCCGAGCAAAAAGGATTTTACTTTGTATCTTTCCATGCATCTTCCTGTTTTTTCAACCAGCGTGTCTCCCGCGGCCTTCTGAAACCCGGCGCAGATGTCGGGAATGTTTTTAAGCCCGTGTTTTCTTACATGGTAGAGAACGGCGGTCTTCAGTCCGCTGAAACTGAAGTCAAGGCAATGCTCTGCATCAAGCAGTGCTACGGGAAATTTAATTTTTTTCTCGTCTCCTTCCGCTGCCGCTTTTTCTATGTGCGGGCCTCCCGGAAAGCCGAGTCCAAGTATCCTCCCGGCCTTGTCAAAAGTTTCGCCGCACGCATCATCAAGCGTTTTTCCCATGACTCTGAATTCTACGGGGTTTTCAATATAAAAGAAGGTCGTATGCCCTCCCGATATTACAAGCCCCAGAGCCGGAAATTCAACTCCCGGGTCCATGAAATTCGCCGCGAGGTGGGAATAGAGGTGGTTAACCTTGTATACGGGGATGTCAAGGGCGTAAGCGAGGGCGCATGCAAACGATACTCCGACCATAAGCGAGCCCTTAAGCCCGGGATGGTTTGTTACGCCGATATAATCTATATCCGCCGGTTTTATCCCGCCGCGCTCCAGAGCTTTTGTGAATAATTCGTCTATCCTCTCAAGATGCGCCCTGCTCGCAAGTTCGGGAACTATGCCGCCGTAACCGGAGTGTATCTCTTCCTGGGTGGCTATGAGATTTACCGGGATTTTCCCGTTTTTCAGAAGGCCTATTCCCGTTTCGTCGCAGGAAGTTTCTATTCCCAGTATTGTCATGGCTATTCAAGGAGGGATGAAACGGGAACTATTTCAATCCCCTCTTTTTCCAGTTCGGGTATGATTTTCTGAAGAACTGCAATTGTATTCTTCCTTGCATGTCCCAGGCCTATCGCACTGCCCTGCTCCCTGGATGTCTCAACAAGCTCGCGAATCTGTTTTTCTATGTACTCGGAGGTTGATTCGTTGTCAAGAAAGACGTGCCTCTGCGCGGTTCTTATTCCCATTTCTTTTGCGAGCTTAAATCCCTTGCTTTGCCTTGTCGTCATGCTGTCCACGAAAAACATCTTCTTTGCGCGCATTTCCTTAAGCAGGACGCGCATTTTTTCTTCGTCGGCAGTGAAAGCCGAGCCCATGTGGTTGTTAAGCCCCCGTATGTGCGGATAGTAACCCTTCAGGTCATCATTGAACTGCCGTATGATTTCCTCGTCGGACATGGTTGTTTTAATCAGCCCCTTGTCGCGGCACTCGGAAGGGGGTGCGGGCTCCATGGGTATATGCAGGATAAGCTCAAAAGAATCTTTATCCTTAAGCATTTCAAAAATATCCCTGCTGTACTGAGCTTTGGGAAGAAGAGAAAGGGTGAGAGGCCTGTTTATTTTCTCAATTTCTTTTATAATCGCTTTATTCCATCCCACGTCGTCTATAATCAGGGCAATCTGCGTTTTCCCCGGTGCGGTCGCTTTTCTTTTTACGGGCAGGTCCGGCCGTTTAATTGCGGGGATATCAATTTTGTTTTTTTTGTATTCCCTCATTATCCCCGTTACCGC
>JAFGKM010000014.1 GCA_016928555.1 Candidatus Omnitrophota bacterium
AGACCCCTACAGCTATTGCTTCCTGGCCTACATACGTATGAAGCGCTCCCATAAAACTGCCTTCAAGAAGCTTTTTTTTATACAGTTTTTTGGAATGTTCTTCAAAAAACCGTATTCTGTACATCTGTTTTAATATGTCAAGCAACCCGTTTTTTCCTAACATATCCTGTTGTCCCTTGTTTTTTTAAAAACAATCCCCTTTTCCCTCTTCATTCAAAAATACCTTTATAAGCAACCGCGGCGCCTCCTATCAAAACACTGTCTTCGCCCAGTGCGCTTTTTACTATTTTTGTTTTTCTCATATTGGGCAAAAACAGCTTCTCTTTATATACTTTATCAACGATATTTAAAAAAACACCCGGGTCCTCTTCGGATACATAGCCGGTAAGCACAATTATTTCAGGGTCAACATAGGTTATCATATTGGCTATGCTCAAGCCCAGGTAATATCCCGCATCTTCAAGGATTTTTAAGACTGCAGCATCCTTTTTCTCCGCCATTTCAAAGATAATCCTTATCGCTTCTCTCTCCGGCAAGCCGCTTATTTTCGCAAGAGAACCCTGTTTTTTAATGCGTCCGGTTCTCACCATCTCCTCCGTTCTTTTTATAATCGCAGAACCGGAACTTACGACTTCCAGACAACCTTTCCTGCCGCAGCGGCATAACGGCCCGTCCTCGAGCACCAGGCTGTGCCCTAATTCTGCTTCCAGATTGTGAGCACCATGATAAACCTCTCCGTTTTTAATAAATGCCGTTCCGATACCGGAGTCAATGTCCACGCATAGCATGCTGTCTGCCTTTTTGCCCGCCCCAAAATAGTATTCCCCCAGAGCCATTGCCCTGCCCTCTGATTCAATAAAGGTTTTGCACCCGAGCATCTTTTCAAGGGTATCCCTGACAGGGACATTCTTCCAGCCGAAATGAGAGGAAATCTTTAAACAGCCCGTTTCCTCATCCACGCTGCCTTCAATGCTGACAGAAAGAGAGTTAAGCTTTTCTTTAGGAATGGAGTATTTCAGGAGTGTGCTTTTTACCTGTTTTGCAAGATTTGTTAATACGGTTTTTTCGCCTTTTTCATGCTCTGTCGGATAAGAGAGTTTATGCTTGATTTTTCCGTTCAAATCAATAACGGATATTTTTGTTTCCAAAGCAAAAAGAGCCACGCTTATTACATGCCTTGCATCGGAGTTAAAACAAAATTTTTCGGGCCTCCTGCCGCTGAGAGATTTACCCTTTCCCGTATATCTGATAAAACCTTCTTTTCTTAACTGCTTAGTTATGTTAACTATCGTTCCGGCACTCAGTTTTGTTTTTTTGACAAGGTTTATCTGGGAAGTTTCTTTTTCTTTGCGTATCTGCCGCAAAACCAGTTTTCGGTTCCATTCCCTCATGAATTCACGATTGGCGGTTTTCATGTCCCTTCCTTTTTTAAAACTCCCCTTCGGGAAAAAATTTTCAGCCCTTTTATTCAGTCATTGAATTATATCAATAAATTGTGTTTTTGTCAAATCTCCCTATCCGCTTATTTTATTACTCCGATTTTATAAATGCCTTTTTTTACAAGAACCCTGCAGCCTTTTTCGTTTCCCACAAGGCAGAGTTGTTTTTGCGGATGTTTGTTGGTCCATACGCAAATTATCTCTCCAAGAAAAACAGTGTGGTCGCCGCTGTTAATTTGTCCGGCGAGACGACACTCAAGGTTGGCTATTGATTGTTCAATAATAGGCGCTTTTACATATCTGCCCGGCCTGGTTGTTATATCAGTTTCCGCAAACTTATCCACATCCCTGCCGCTTTTCGTGCCACAAAAGAGCGTAGCCTCAGCCAGGCTCTCACCCGGCCATGACAGAACAAACTCACCTGAAGCAGTTATCAGGCCATGAGTGAAATTACGCGGCGATACGCATATGGCGATAATAGGAGGTTTGAAAGATGCCCCCATTTGGGCTCCAAGCGGGCAGATACTGCGTTTCCCGTTGGCCTGAGCCACTGCCCAAACTATTCTTTCAGGATGACCACAGAGCTTTTTAAATACATCTATTTTGGAAATGTGCATTTGAGCCTCCTCTTCTTAATAAAGATTCCGGAATGGTGAAAAACACTCCTTGAATGTAACATTTAATAAAGCTACGGGGCAAATGCAACACCCGCAATATGCAAAAGGAGTTTTGACATCATTCAGGAAACAAAGTAGTATAAAATCGTAAATCCTCAGTGAACCCCGTCTGAGTATTTACGGAAATCAAAAGTGAAAGGTAAAAAGTAAAAAATATGGATTTTTTTAACTTTTGACTTTTAAATTGTGGTTTTGACTTTTGACTTTTCAATTTAATATTCACGGCGTTGAGTGATGAATATATACATTGAAGCAAACCGCGTTTTTTCCGAATATTTATAATACAGGGGAGTTTTTATGGGAAGAAAAATTTACCTTGACGGTAATATGGTTCCGGAAAATGAGGCAAGGATTTCTGTTTTTGATATAGGTTTCATGTACGGCGCAACCGTCTATGAATCGCTGAGAACTTTCAGGCATAAGATATTCAAGATGGACGAACATCTTGCCCGCCTGGAAAGGTCTTTGCGGTATATAGGCTTAGAGCCGGGGGCGATTATAGGCGAAGTGGCGGACGCGGTTAAAAAGGTGCTGTCGGCAAATATCCACCTCACGGATAAAGATGACGATGTCTGGATGTGTGCGCAGGTAACCCCGGGAAAGGGATTTCCCCATCCTGTCTTAAAACAGACGGATTATCGCCCCACGATAATTGTATTTGATACCAATATGCCGTACGCAGACTATGTCCGCTATTACAGTGAAGGTGCGGGTATTGTTACAACCCGCGTCAGAAATATTTCTCCGGAGGTTATTGATTGCAGGGTGAAACACCGCAGCCGTCTGCATTTCTTTCTCGCTAAAAGGGAAGCAATGGCGCAGGACCCGGATGCATACGCTGTGCTGATGGACGGAAACGGCAATATTTCCGAGGCAACCGGCGCAAATTTTTTCACTGTATCGGGTAATAAGCTATACACCCCGCCGGAAAAAAACATTCTCGTCGGGATAAGCAGGCAGACCGTGATTGGACTGGCGGGGGAAATGAATATACCCGTCGTGGAAAAGGATATGAATCTTTACGATGTCTACAACAGCGACGAGGCATTTTTAACCACAAGCAGTTATTGCATCCTGCCAATCTCCAGAGTTAACGGGGTTAAAACAGGTGCTGGCAAGCCCGGTGCCGTGACAAACAAGCTGCTGGATGCATGGAGCGAGACGGTGGGAGTGGATATAGTTGAACAGGCACGCAGGTTTTCCGGCATCTGAACGGGGAAGGAATGAATATAGTCTTTGTTTTATGCGACGCATTAAGGCCTGACCATCTCGGTTGTTACGGTTATCAAAAGGGTACCAGTCCTTTTATTGATAAACTGGCTGGCGAAGGCGTGCTGTTTTTAAATACGGTTTCCAACTGCAACCACACTCTGCCGGGATTAATTTCAGCTTTTACCGGTCTTTACCAGACAACCCACAAAATAGACGGCCCGGCAAATTTCCAGAGATGGGGCAGCCTGTGGCAGGGGGAAAAAACGCCTTTCATGCAGTTGCGGGATAACGGTTATGTAGTGGGCGGGCAGGACCCTGAGATATATAAACACCTCGGTTTTGATGTTGAGGTAAAAGATATTGCCGTTTCCGTTGAAACCCATAAAAACAGCAGATTTTTTTTATGGTATCGCCCTGAGACAACACACCTCCCCTATAACCCTCCGCCGCCTTATGATACCCTGTTTATGCCCGCGGGTTATGAAATTTCAGATACAACCAGGGAAAAGCTCAATCTGGTAAAAAATAAACTGATTATTCACAGACCGGGATTTGTCAGTCGTCTGGAAAACGGGGAAGATGACCCTATCAGCAAGCCGGGCTATGAACGGACATACGGCATAACCACGTTTACCGAAGAAGAAAGGCCTGCTGTTGTCGCCTTGTATGACGGAGAAGTCCGCAGTCTGGATGACGAAATAAAAAGATACGCGGATAAACTTGAACGGCTGAATCTTCTGGATGAGACGATTTTTATCATAACCTCGGACCATGGGGAACAACTGCTTGAACGCGGAGCATTGGGACATTCATCCTGCTCTATGGAAGGCACTCTTTATGACGAAAACATCAAGATACCGTTAATCATAAGATGTCCCCGCCTGCTGCCGCAGGGCAGGATTATTAAAAAGCAGGTTTCACAGGTGGATATCATGCCGACCATTTTTGATATGCTCGGGCTTGCAATCCAGGGGACGGTTGACGGAAAGTCGCTTCTGCCGTTAATCAGGGAGGAGCGGACGGATTTTCACGAGGTAGCGTATGCAATGACGCAGCCCTGCGGCTGGCAGTTAATGAAGGGCGATGACAGGATGCTATACTGCTTGAGAACTCCTGATTGGAAACTGATACGTTTCAATGACCCGCGTTCTTCCGTGTCAGAAGATTACCGGTTATATAACCTGCAAAACGACCCGGGAGAAGAGGTAAACCTTGCTTCAGAAAACCCGCAAATTACAGAGCGGCTGAAGAAAAAACTTGAACTGTGGATTAACGGTGGAAAAACATTATGATATGCCTTACAGGAGATATACACCATACGTCACTGGGAACAAACGACCAGAGATATATCGGGAAGAACGATACGGAAGTAAAAATATCCTGCAGGTTTCTTGAACTTATCGAGAAGCATAATGTTAAAACGACCTTTTATATAACGGGCAGGAGTTTCAATGCTGACTGGCAGGATTTGGAATCAATAACCTCTTCCAGCCTTGTTGAGGTGGGGGGGCACACTTATAGCGGTATCCCTTCGGGGAACCTGGACAGGCTTAAGAGCCGGCTGTTGAACCGTTGTCCCTCATCACACGGAGCCAGATACGGTTCTCCGTCCAGTCAGGGAAAAGACATTAAAAGGATGGTTGAGGCTGTCCGTGAAAAAAGCGGATACACCATTGTTTCATGGAGGAGTCACGGCCTGGTTTACGACAGACACACGTATTCCTTGCTGAGACAAAACGGCATCAGGCTGATATCGGACGAGATAAGCGCCAAGAAGATTTTTCCTGAAAAAACAAAAGAAGGGCTGATTTCCCATCCGATAAACGTTATTCCGGACCATGACCATTTATATCATGCGCACCGCGACGAGGAATTTGTTAAAAAAGCGAAATCCGTCGGTTACGGCACTGATGCGTTCGGTGCGGAGTCATACCCTGTTGAAGTCTGGGGAGATAGGGTTCTTGAAAGAGTCGCAGAAATTGAAAAAGCGGGAGGGCTGGCTACAATACTGATGCACCCTGTCTGTATGTATCTTGCAGACAGATTCAGGACAGCCGAACGGTTGTTGAAACATTTTGCAGGGTACAAAAATATTTGGGCTAGGGAAATCTTACCGCTTTATGAGGTTATTGACGGTACAGGTTAAAGGAGATGAAAAATGAACTCCAGAGAAAGAGTGTTTGCCGTTCTGGAAGGGAAGATTCCTGACAGGGTTCCGGTTGCGGAAATCTGGATTGACCCGAAGGTTTTCCAGGCAATCTATCCCGGCAGGTCTTATTACGAGTTTATAGAAGAATCCGGTTACTACGATGCGGTCTCCTGTTTTGCAGGTATTGTTCCGCCCCGCATAGACTGGATTGACGAAGAGAAAAGAATCTTCCGTGACAAGTGGGGCGCCAGACAGCAATGTACTGAAGAAGCAATTCCTTTCGTGATTCCACCCGCCCGCATCCAATCCGAAGAGGATTTGTCTTCCTACACCCCTCCAAATCCGGCAGAGCCGTCTATTATCAATGAGGTATCCTTGATGGTTAACCGTTTCAAAGGTAAAAAAGCCCTCGTTTTTGTCGGAGAGGACGCTTTCGCGGCTCCGCAGTATCTGCGCGGCGGGCTGGAAAATCTCCTGATTGATTTCAAAATCAATCCGTCCCTGGCAGAAAAACTGGCAAAAACGGTGGCGGAATATCACATTGAACTCTACCGCAGGGTCATCAGGGAAGGGATTGAAATTATTCTTCTGGGCGATGACTACGCCGGGAATATAGGCCCTTTGATTTCTCCCGCCGACTTCCGGCGGTTTGTTCTTCCCGGACTTTCCATGATAGTTAAAGAAATCAAGGGCGCCGGCGCATACTGCATCAAGCATACCGACGGCAATATCTGGAAACTGATGGATATGCTGACGGGAACGGGACTTGACTGCCTGGGCCCGTTGCAAGAAAATGCAGGTATGGACCTTTCTTTAATCAAGAGCCGCTATGACATGGTCTCGGTAATGGGCAGCGTTGACTTGGACCTCCTGGTCAGAGGCACGGAAGAACAGGTTGCCGGGGCGACAGTGGAAGCGATAAGAAGGAATTCACCCGGCGGCAGGCATATGCTTTCGTCTTCCAACACCATTTCTTCTGGAGTAAAACCGGAAAATCTTAAGGCGATGATTGAAACGGCGCACAAATTCGGCAAGTATCCGATTGGACAAGGCTGATTGTTAAGAACTTTTCAACAAGCATTCTGCGGGATAATTAAATATCATTGATTTTTTTACCGCATCCGGGAATCTTCATCCCTTCCTTCCTTGCTTTATCATAAGCAGGCAAACCTTCCTTTGTCAGCAGATGGCAGTAAGATGTCCATTCTTCAGAACGGTTTACCCCATCGCCGAAACCGCAAATTTCTTTTGTTGATTTAATGACGCTGAATAACTTATTAAACAGTTCATTCGCAGGCAGAATCATGCCATATTCCATGTCAAGTTTATATAAAACGTCCAGGTCCTTTTTTTCATCCCGCAAGCTCATAGAGTAACCGGCCGTGCAGATGTTTTTTTCGGGAAGAAATGCCTTGCAGGGAGAACAAATCATACACGGGCCTTCAACAAGCCGGACAGGTATCCCGGGATTTTTCCGGACAATATCTATTGCCTCATACAGGTTGTCTTCAGGGATGGGCGCATCTGCCTTTTCTCCGGCTGAAAAACATGCCATGCACATTAGGTGGTGCGGCCTTATTGAAAGAATTTTTGAATCATACATTTTCTTAACGGATATTTTTTTTGCCTTTTTTCTTTCAGTAACAGGCCTGGCTGGAATAATGGCATCCAGTCCTTTCTTGCGGGCTTTTTCGTAATTGCCGCTTTCGGCTTTTCCGCATCCTTTCCAGATTTTGGAATCTTTTTTTCCGGTGCAAATACTACTGGACGTCATTACTGAATTTAATAACTTTTCTGTTAACGCGCGGGCAGGCATGGTTGTTCCGGGAACAAGACCCATAAGCCGGAGTATGTCAAGGTCGCGTTTGACATTGGACAGACGTCCTGCAGAAGTATCATTCTCTCTGCCGGGATTTTGGTAGGAGTAATTGCCTGATACGTTGCAAACTATAGTTACGGGACAATCAGGATTTTTTTTGATTTTATTCAGTATTTTTTTTAGTTTCCTGTCTCCGGCAGTTTTGTCAAAACCGCCTGCAGATTTACAAATAATACACATCAGCTGGTAAGGCCGGACCTTCAGATTTTCTGTCATTGTTTCGCTTTCCTTCCCCTTTCCATATAAATCTGTTCTTCTCCAAACTACTGCAGGTTAATAACTCAAATTGCGTATGGTAACTCCGCCGTCCGCAACAAACAGCCCTCCGTAACAAAAAGAGGATTCATCCGAAGCCAGAAAAAGAGCAAGCATGGCAACCTCTTCGGGCGTTCCGTATCTCCCCGAGGGAGCCATGCGGAAGAACCGTTTTTCGTCAAAATTCGGATTTACGCCGGCGCTTGATACATTCATTGCGGTCTCTACTGCACACGGAACGATACAGTTAACCCTGATTTTCGGACCGTATTCCACCGCCATGGAACGCGTCAGTGCTATAACTGCCCCTTTTGTTGCTGTATATGCATCGCAACCGGGTACCCCGACCACACCGGCGCTGGAGGATGTATTGATAATGGAACCGCCGTTGGCGCGCAGGATTTCGGGAATAGCGTATTTACAGCAAAGAAAAGTCCCTTTGAGATTTATGTCGAGAATGCGGTCCCAGTTTTCTTCCTGGATTTCCGTTACTGCACCGTCGGTCGGCAAAAAAACGGCGGCATTGTTGTATAAAATGTTAACGGAGCCGAACTTTTCAACTGCAACGGATACGATTTTTTTTACCTGTTCCGCCTTTGAAACATCCGCCTGGACAAAAACAGCGGAACCTGTGCTCTCCCGTATTTCACGAACAGTTGCCTCTCCCCTGTCAGCATCCAAATCTACAGCTACAACACAGGCGCCCTCTTTTGCAAATAAAAGCGCCGCCGCTTTTCCTATGCCCCTGCCTGCGCCGGTTATAACTGCTGTCCTGTTTTTCAGTCGCATATTTCGCTCCCGTCATCTCCCGCCTGTTTTATAAATTACAGCATGGTCTTTTCCTGTCAACATGCGTCTTTACTGCTATCAATAATTTCCATGCTGTTTTGCGGTCTGAATCATCATCCGCATATTTTCTTCTGGCGTTTCATACGGAATACCTTCTTCCGAGTTAAAAATATAGCCGCCGCCCTGTTTCCCCGCTTCCATAATCTTAACCGTTTCCCGCCTGACCGTTTCAGTATCGCCGCGCTGTAAAACCTCTATACCCCTCATGTTGCCCATTATGCACACCTTCCCGCCGATAACCTTTTTTGCAGACGCCAGGTCTATTTTGCCTCCCACGCTTAAAACATCAGGCATGGTATCAACCATCAGAGCCAGGCGGTCCATTGAATTTTCCCCGGCATGGTAGAATGAAAAGGCGTCGTGCTTCCTTATCTTGCCGTTTAACGATGCGGCACCGGGCAAAGCAAATTTCAGGTAGTCCCTTGGCGAGATAAACGCAGCACCTGCCACACAATCTCCCACCCATATGGCATTTGCTCCGGCATCAATCTGGGCTTTCGCCCACTCCGCCTCAAGACCTGCAAGAAATTCCGCAGTCTCCATAAATAACCCCGGGTCATCCATCATAAGCAGGATGCTTTTTTCTATCCCGTACAGAAGAGTGACTGCGGTAAACGGGGCGGCAACCCTTCCTGTGATACAAAGCGTTTCCCCGAATTCCTTTTTCAGTTTTTGCAGAACCTGCAGGAATGCAGGAAGACGCGCATCTTTATGAAAATTCGGGATTTTCATGCGGCGCAACATTTCTCTGTCAGGGAGCGGTTGTTCACAGGGCGCGAGGGGAGAATTTTCCGACGTGCTTGTGAGTTTCACGCCCAGGGGCTCAAATTCCAGGTAGTCGTCAGGCCAGCCGCAACTCCAGTCATAGTCAAATTTTCTGACCGCCTCTATCCTGCAGGCGGCCATTTTATCCGGACTAAAGGTATATTCCCTGTGGGTTAATCCTGCCGCCTTAACATCAAATTCTTCGCTGATGGCAAAAACCGGAACCCGTTTCGAAATACCGAGAGAAACAGCCGTCTGCACATCCTCAAGAACACCTCTGTAAGCCATTTTTTTATCTACCCCTAACCGCAGGAATAAGATAATCTGCGACTGCCTGATAAAGATAGATTATACATCATTATCCGCTATGTCAAAAAACTGAAACTTGGCCGGATAGTAACATTCTGCATAATCATAAGACTCTCGTTTCCGGTGAAACAGGACCTCACGGCAGGACAATGTCTGACAGCAGCGCCCTTCTGGCATTGGCGTGCCAGCGGGAGATATCCTCAAGAGGAATGTAGTTAAAAAG
>JAFGKM010000089.1 GCA_016928555.1 Candidatus Omnitrophota bacterium
ATGCCGTGGTCTTCGTAACCTTCTATGTGGCTGAACATAGGATCGTTCGTATTGCCGTACATCTTGCTGGTCCCGTCAAATATCAAACCCATGCTTTTACTGTAGCCCTGCCTTTTTCCTAAATCGTCAAAATAAACCGCGCGCCTGTTGTGTCCGACAACGGCATGTCCGTATGCCCAGCTCACGCCTCCTTCTTTTTTGTTTTTCCACGCCTCATCCACAACATCAGCAATTCTTTCTATAAAAAATTCCGCGTATTCGGAAGAAGTCATAAGTCCCTCCGGCTCGGGGGGAAGAAGGTCCCCTCGTGTCCCAGGCGCCGAGTGGGTATGCGTGGCGTTAAGAACAATCTTGCTGACATCAATTTCCGGAGTTTTCTCCCTTATTGCGGTCCTGCATCGTTCACGAATACCTTGGTTTATAGTCGCTATATCGCATGTAACCATAACCGCATAATCTTTCCCTTTTCCTATCACAAGAGCCGTCGCCATAACAGGTCCGTCCACGTACTGGGAAATCCTCGGATAGAACTGCCCGTACAGATACACAGGCTTGTCCGGAGTGATGCTTCTTTCAGCCCAGCCTATAAAAAATCCGTTTTTCTTTTCCTTCTCCATTAGTGCCTCCCTATTTAAAATTTAGTCCCCCTGAATTTCCAGCGCCTTCATATACTCTATGGCCGCCTGGTTAGTCATCCCTTTGAAGTCCCATATGAGCATATGAGATGAAACAGGCTTATCCTCTGCGGGATAACTTATTTTAAGCTGGCAGGCGTAATTCCCAACATTTGCCGAAGCCGCAGACGCTTCTTTAGTTGAGAAAAGTGCGGCGCAGGGGCCGTCTCCCCGGTTTTCGGCAACATCAAAATATTTGTCGTAAAAGAGCACCCACGGTTCATTCTTTTCAAGGGTTGCAGTTACGCTTCCCCTGTTATCCTCTTTTTCAGTTCTCTCCAAAACCCGTACGGCAGTCAACCCCTCCCTTTTTCTTATTGCGGCGCCGGGCTCTCCCCCGCCGGCCCATGAAGACGGGTATGCCGTGAGAGTTACTTCGTAACCTGGAATTTTCACTTTCGGCAGTACGGTTGTGGTTAAGATAAGTTTGTCGTCGCCGTCAAGAAGATTGAACTCTGTCGTAACCAGAGCGTCGGGATGATGCCACGATATCTTCAACGTACCTTTTTCCCCGCCTGCCGCCTCATCCACCGTCATCGGATAACCGCTGGCCGTCTTGCCGTTGATTATTACATTGTAAAAACTGTTCAAATCCCAGTTGGTCCTGCTCGGACTCGCCATGCCTATAGTGCCTCTCCATGCGCCTGTTGCCGCATCGCTCTTGCCCGGACACCAGAAAACCAAAGAGAGTTTTGACGAACGCATCTTTAAAATCCTGCCCATGAAATCAGCCGATTCGGGATACTCCTGAGTTCCTCCGTATCGGAAATCCTGTTTAAAATACTTTGTCCTGTCTTCAATATTTCCCCCGCGGATGAGCAAATCATCCACTACAACCTCCGCCTTAAGGATGTTGGAAAATCCAAGCGTTAATAATGCCGCAATGTACAATAAACATTTAAAACCGTATTTCTTTTTCATCTTTCCCTCCCGTTATGACGTCTGTTATTTTCACTTCCCATGTCCCGTTTCTCTCGTTAAGGGCAACCGGTACAATCCCTTTGTAAGTTTTATCCACCTTGAGTTTCCGGCTGTAACATTCTTTTTTCTCTCCTCCGGAATAAACCTCAAGGCATACGATGCCGGAGCCGCCTTTGCCAGAATCATCGGGAAGCGAAACAGAGTATTCTATAAAACCTTCGCCTGTCTTCGCCGCTTCAAGTTGTATCGGTTTTCTCTGCGAAGCGGTTAATGCAAATATTTTTACTTCTCCGGGTAAAAGGACAGTTTCTATTTTTTGCATGTTACCGTAATACTCTTTGCCGGTCAATTCGTAAACGTGCCGGATTGCCGCCAATTCTACGGATACGCTGTTGTCCTCCTTGTTTGCGCCCGAAGCGCGCAATAACGCAAGGTATTCGTTATCTCCGTCAACGTATCTTGTCATCTGCGTCCCGACAGGCAGTTGTGCATTGACATCGTACCTGAACCCCGCCTCATTCAGGGTACTGCGGAGAGCATCTGCCAGAGACCTGTCTGCGATACCGGCCTTCTGCATGGACGGATATTCGCTGAGGAGAGCGTTCAGATAGATTCCGCAGCCCTTGCCGTACCTGTTGACAATGAAAGCCGGAATAGCAGGTTTGTCCTGCCGTCTTGCAGATACCGTCAAACCGCCCACATTTACAGGAGCGGTTCTTGCCCCTGCCTCCGCCGCACCCAGCGCTTTCCCTGTCGCGACTTTTACGCCCGCGTCAACAGGCGAGAGAGGAAGCTGTTTTTCTCCCTTGAAATATACGGGATTTCCGGTTCTTGCCGGGGACATGTTTACGGCGGATATCCCGAAAACCTCGTTCAAAAGATTATCCTTCCTGACGGCGGAGTTTTCCGTCAATATGCCTGCCTGCGCATCCGCAACAAGAATACCTCCGTCTTTCACGTACGAGGTCAAAACCTCCATCTCCTTTTCGCTCAATGCCTGAGAGAGAGGCAGTATGAATACGGGATATTTTTCAGGAGTAAGCATGCCTGCTTCCAACTGCTGGCTGGAGATATACGTCGGCGGCTGAATGCCCATGTCCCGTATGAGCAGGGACCAGCCGTTCGCGTTTGCGTTGAATACGGAGGTGTTAAGAGCGCTGTAACTTCCCGTGAACGCCGTCGCTATCAAAGACGGAGAAGAGTAGAGTATTGCAACAGGAGATTCATACCGCATTGCCTCTTTTATCGTTTTGCTCAGCCCGCTTTCCCTCATTTCGTCCAATATCTTTTTCAGGTCTTTTCCTCCGGGGGCAACCTTGCCGTCTCCGGCTGAAAGCAGATGTTTGTATCCCTCCGACCAGAACTTTTCCGCAAAATACCCGAAATTAAAGAACCCGTTGAACATCTCGCGCCAGAGCGTGTTTTTTATGGCCTCGGGGGATGAGGTGTATCCGGTCCAAGAACCCAGAACGGCATCTTCTTTGCAAAAGGAGCGCATAACGTCCACCAGGGAATCTTCGGTATACCCTACGGCATAATCCAGATGCCGGAGCATAAGATACCAGTCAAACCCGCCGTTTATCCCCGTCTTGTCGGCGCCGGACACGGCTATCCCTCCTTCAGGGTCTATATCCCTTATAAATCCTCTTATTTTCCCCACGGTATCGCTTAACACTGAAAACATGAAAAGCCGGTGCTCCGCCCAGGGGGCGTAATTCTTGCTGTCCTCGGCCTGTTTCCGCGTGTACGGAACAACCTCTTCAAAAGCGTTGAAACTGCTCTGCCACGACCTGTTAAGCCCGTCTATTGAGCCGTACTTGTTTTTCAGGTATGAACGGAACTCAACCAGGCATGTCGGGGATTGGCAGAAATCGTGTGCGTCGTTATAATACCCTATTGAGTTTTCATCGCCGATGAAATACGCCGGGGGCATAAAATCCTTAGCAAACCCGACGCACCTGTGCACGTCATCCCGCAGTTTTTCCAGGTACGCTGGGTCTGTCAAGCAGGGTCTCCGTATTACTCCGTCCATCAGGTGGCTGCGCACATAAAGACGGCTCATTTCCATAGGAAGCATCTCCATGCCGGCGGACAGAGTGTTTCTTGCCAGGCTCGCAACTTCGCCTTCCTTTGCAACTGTTATAGTCTGACACGTGAACCAGTCAATACCTATCCTGCGGAGATTTTTCATCGCAAGCCTTCCTGCCCACGTCTGTCCGTGGTCCCTTCCCCATACCATGATTTTAAGGTCGTCAAAAATATCTCTTTTTACCGTAAAATCAAGCTTCATGAAGTCAACAATCGTCCAATCTTTCGAAAACAACTCGATGTTAAGAGAACAGAGCGTTGAGAGCGGCGGGATATTCACGTGTTCGTTAAATGTTACGTTTACATCCTTACCGGATAGAGGCTTTGCTCTTTCGTAGAGCAGGCGTCCGTTTGCATCGGTTATTGTGTACCTCAGATAATATCCCGCCAGATTTCCGGCATCCGCTCCTGCAAGGATAATCTTCCCTTTTACCGGCTCTTCAGGAGAGTGTTTAATTTTGTCAAATTCAGCCGTCTTTATAACAACCGGAGCGGCAAACTCAAACGAGCCTGACGACCAGTTCAGAACCTTTCCCCTGTCTTTCAGAAAAACGTTGAAGAAGTACGTGCCCGCAAGTTCCGTCCGCAATATATCTTTTCCGGACAGTGCAAGCGTTTGACTGCCTGCGGCTATCCGCACGGTCTTGCTTATCCTGCCGGATTCGTCCCACCTGCGGTTTCGCAGTTCAACGGATATCTCCGCATCGGCCGGCCTGCCTGTATTATTGACTGTCTCCAAAAGGAAACTCTTTGTATCCTTTGCATATTCCAGCCGGCTGATTGCTATTTCCGGCTCTCTGTGCGCGGCAAAAAGAACAGCCCTGGCGGCAAGCGAGTAATAATATTCCCAGTAGGGGAACTCGTATACGGAATCATCGTCAATCGCAGGGGTAAACGCCCTGCTTGCCCTCCACGCGTAACCGTACGGTACAGGATTATACCGCAGGAAAATTATCCTGCCTTTTCCGTGGGAGCACAATTGATATATGTCGGAAAAAGGGTTGTATTTTTCCATGCCCGGCACGGCAGGGGAGGGTATCCCCGAACTTAAAAACGGCGCACCTGTTTCCGGCGGAACGCCTTTAAGTATTTCCTGCAATTTTCCATCAAGTGTATTGTCGTACTGCGGAGGAAGGACGTAGACAAAACCTGTACCGGCAGATACCTTTTCCATTATCCTGTCCCTGAGGTTTGCAGGAATAATATTCCAATTTACGGCCCCCGCAATGATTATAACATCATAATTTTCAGCAAGCAGTTTTTCGGCAATCTCATCCTGGTTGTAGGGAGAACGATTGTCTTTCCATACCGTCTTAAGCCTTATCTCTATAAGCGCCGGCTCCATGTCCACGCGCCTGATAAGTTCCGCCACCTCCCTGTCGTCGCTCTGAGAATAGATGATAATCGCCTTAATCGGCTTTGCAAGCGGTTTTGCCCATTCAATGCAAGGTTCCGGAATATCTGTCCCGAGAGTAGTCCCCTGAAGAGGCATGGGGAACAGACTGCTCTTTCCTTCTGCGGGAGCCTGTGTATATGCCGCCGAGGATTCCTTGTGAATATAAGGCACTTCAAAACAGGCAATCTCGCGACCGTCGCCTTTGGCTGTTATTTCAAGGGTATATACGTAGGTGCCTTTTTCCGGATAACTCACCGCTGCGGAAAAGTGCTCCGCAATTCCCGCCGCGGCCTTGAACTCCATCCGGCTTGAAAGCTCTTTCTTCTCCCCGGGCAGTCGGCGCCGGTATAGCACCGCAGTTATTTCCGCGTCCCTGTCGCTTAACAGGAATGTCTTCACGCCGGTCTCTCCCGGCACGATTGAACAGACAATCCCGTCCGCGGCGCCGGTTATTTTGTCCATGCCGGAAACAGGTATCATCTGCCAGCGGGTTCGGAAGATATAATCGTCCAGCGGGTCTTTCTTTTCCGGACGGTTAGCGGCTTCTTTTATCCCTTCGGCGAGCGGCCTGATGTTTATAAAACCGTACAGCCATTCAAAAGTAGGCGGCAGTCCTGCAGGAGGATGGTATGAATAGAAACTCTCGAGTAAAGGGTATTCCACAGTAAAGGCGGCGCCGGTCCCGCTTTCAGAGACAGTGCCTGCCCATCCGCGGACAGGCGTGACGAAATTATTTGCGCTTTTTGCTCCCTGTTTGAAACTTATTCCCGTAATTTGTGAGACGGCTTCAGAGTCAAACTCAACCTCGCTGAATTTGCCGTAAGGGTAAGAGTAATGCATCACGCTTGCTTTTTTAGGATATATGGCGTTAGCGGCCCAGAAACGCCCGGAGATATCCTTATCGCCAATATTCGCCACGGCGTAACTCACTTCTATACTGCCGCGGTCCGCCTGCAAAGAAACGGTCTTTTCTATCCTCAGACCGTGCTTTTCTACAGTCAGCTTAAGAGAGGCCGCCTTTGAAGAACTTTCAATTATCTCAGCATTATACCTGCTGTGCTCAAAATCCCTCAACTGTATGTTCTTCTCCCAGAACCTGTCAATGAAAAGCCCGCTTCCCTGGGGAGATTCAATTCTGCCTGCCGTATATGTAAGCTCCTCTCCGGTTCTCTTGTATATGAGGCTTTCGCCCCTGCCGCCGGCTGAAGGGTTGACTGTAAGACGAATATATTTGTTTTCAAGAACATAAACCTCTTTATTTTCAACCGTCTTCTTATGTATGCTAACCTCCGCGTAACCAAGCCCGGCAAACGCAACTATTACCGTTAAGGTTAACTTCACTGCATTCAGCATCAAAAACCCCCATTCATTGAACTCTGTAATCCCCCTGTAAGTTTAATGCAGTTTCATTTCCCATTTTTTTCAACTTTTCCCTTAGCCATTTTATGTCGTCAAACTTCAGATGCCGGAATCCGGACAAACAGATACAGCAATGTTTATCAAGACGCCTGAAGTATTTTTCCGTCTCAACGGCTGTCTTTTGACGGTCGGTAAACGGCTGTTTCATAACTTGAGGGCCTGATATTATCCCTATTCCGCCGCCAAGAACCTTTCTGGCTTCGTTTATCCATACGTTACCTGTCGGCGGCTCATTCAAAGCATGCACGGCATTCATCCGTGTCTGCCTGTACAGCGGCAGAAGGTCTTTTATCAATCCGCAGCTGTGATGCCAGTACATCTTGTTTTTAGCATGAAGAATATCCGCAACCATATTCGTATAGTCCATGCAGTAACGCTCAAACATTGCAGGGCTTTGAGTGCTTGTTGAAGTATCGTCCATGCCGAGAAAAGCATCTATTTGAGACCCGGCGGCAAGCATAAACTGCCTTCCGTGGTTTTTACCCATGACTTTCAGCAATCCGGCCAGTTCTTCGGGAGCATCGGCATGCAGATATGCTGTATTCTGCGGACCTGCATAAACGCGAATCAGCATCCCCAGCGGCGTCCCCGGCAAGGGTGATATTAAAATCCCGTCGTCGTTGATATCTTCTGCACGTTCTTCAACCATCTTAACACCTTCCGTATCCAGTTCTATCGTCTGGTCCTCAAAAAATTCGGCCATTGGAGCAAAATCTTCCGGGCTTTTAAGGAAGTGTTCTACCCTGAAAGACATTTCCTCTGACTGGCGGATTATTTCCCGAATGTCGCCTGCAGGGGTGTGAATAATATTTATGGTGTCCTGTCCATCAACAACTTCTTCTGAAACGCAATTTTTCTGTTTTATTACCAAAGGCGCTTTAGTCCATGCCGCTATGTCAATATTTAACAGCCGTGCATACACGATAGCCGCGTCTCCCGACCACCAGCCGTATTTCCGGGCCGCCTCTGCTATTTCCGCAGGCAGACCGTACAAGTCCGGCCTGTTATAGGAATCAACGTGCCCTATAATGGGAATCCGCTCCGGCTCGCCGCCGCGCAGACTTGCAAAAAGGGTTTCTCTAGACGTCATCTTCCGCACCATCCTTTTTTCTTTTGATGAATAATTCCTGAGATTTAACTGACTTGCATATCTCTATGTTACCTCTTTTCCCAGGGGAAAGGAAACTTAAGTCAAAGGAGAAAAACCCCCGCTGTTTCACAGGGGTTTTTCTCCTTTTGTTACTCTTCACACTGTTACGGGTTTCTAATATACCCTCCAACCGTTCTGGGCGTGTTGCCCCAGTTCGGGATATCAGGAGAAAAAAGATAAATTCTGCTTGCAGGTATCCACTTCACATGTCCGCCTACATAGAGAGCGTTTACTCCGTCCGCCTTGTGGTTGGCAAATCCCTGACCTTTACTGAGATTTGAAACATTCCAACCCATTGCCCAGTAGGTGGTACTCGTATTATATAGTCTGGCCTTGTCTACAACTAAAACCGTGTCAACCTGCGTCTGTTCATTCAGCTGCAGAGCATAGGCATACGAACATCCTACCCCAGGCGCTCCCGCGGTGTTTTCCAGAATCTTATCCCCGCCCAAAGTGCTGTCGGCAATGCTTCCAAAAGCAATGGTTACAGGCATCAAATCCGACGGGCAAATGAACGTCTTTTCCGCGGAGATGTACTTGGGATACAGCAGGTTCAAGCAGCCCGCGGCGGGATGGGTATCATTATCGTAAGGAATCCCGCTCGGGTCGCCCAATGCCGGGAAGAACTCTCTGTAGTCCTGGCTGTACATCTTCATTGCCAGGCCTATCTGCTTGAGGTTGGAGATGCATACCGCCCTTCTCGCCTGTTCCCTCGCCCTTGCAAGCGCCGGCAGTAACATAGCCGCCAGTATCGCTATGATGGCTATGACCACCAGCAGTTCTATCA
>JAFGKM010000090.1 GCA_016928555.1 Candidatus Omnitrophota bacterium
GCACTTTTTGCTTTGATTTGTTTGCTTCCAAAAAACCATAAAATTGACACATTTACGTCACACATACGACACACTTTCGTCACACTTTTCCGCTACTCGATATCTGTAAAAGAACCGTCCGTAAAATCTCTTGACCGCTTGAATAAATTAAACTTAAAAAATCCCCAACGAATCTTTTGTCACACATCGGTCACAGCTGAGCTAATCGATTTTTGCCAAAAATGCCGTTTTCTACATTCTTGCCATCTAATTTCACCTTTTGTTTTCCCCACCTGTTATGTCAAATAGAAATCTATATGAAAGCATTGCCCCACCTTTGCTTTTTAGGTATTTTTGAAGTAAAATTCATTATGGACTTGTTGGAATTAAAAGGATATTTATGGCCGAAGGCAAAAGAACCAATTCTCTCTATGCAGTCATAGCAATCTGGTCTTCTATAATCATTATTTTGAGCTTGTCCAATATTTTCCTGTACGACACCCTATCTACACTTGGCATAATATTACATTTTTTTGTATGCCTGGTGGCTGTCGGCCTGATTTTTCTTAAAGAATACTGCCGCAAGATTGTTTTGGTAATTTTTACCTTTCTGATGATATTTGCATTTTATGCTTTTTTCAGCCCTGCTGTTTATGGGAATTACCCTGAAGGGTTCAGAATGCGTCTGGCTATCCTGTTTGTCTTTTCTCTGGCAACACTATGTTTTTTTGAGAGCAGAGCGGTCAAAAGCCAATTTAGAAAATAACGAAAAACAAGGAGATGATACAATGTTAAAGCGCCTCTTTATAATTGGAATAATCATTATTTCTTTTTCTTCGGCATGTTCTAAGAGAAATTCCCGAGCCGTAATTCCATATTTTGATAATCAACTGTCTTGGTCCGTTCCCTTTCTGCTTGAGAAAAGCCTCGATGATAAAAAACATTTACTCGGACTGTCAAAACCCCATATATTTACGGATAGCGGCAATATATATGCTTCATGGATAATCGGAGAGGAAACAATTATTGCAAATAAAAATGCAGATACAGGCATTTGGCACAAAAGTTCCGTTCCCGGAGCCATGCAGAACCGTATAATGTGGTGGAACTACAGCCTGTTAAATATTCCTCCAAAGAATTTGTTGCTATTGCAGGCAGATGACAGGGAAGTTATTTTTATGAAATCTACGGATAGCGGCAAGACATGGATTAATCCTGTCTCTTTTAATAAAGAGTCTCAAGACTTCCTCTATTTCAGAAACCCGTCTTTGGCGGCAGGCGATGCAAAGGATTTGTATGCTGTTTATGAGCGGAAAGAACAAGCGGGGGGTAAAAGCATGTTGTATTTCGGAATATCGCTTGACGCCGGATTGACATGGTCATGCGAACCTCTAAAGGGTATCCCCTATGATAATCCTTCCTGTTATCCCGTGCTGTTTTTTTCCGGCAATACATTGTACTGTCTTTATGCCGACATTCTTTACATTTCGTATGACGGCGGCAAAAACTGGAAACAGCTCAAATCGCTGAAAAAAAAGCCGTCGGATTTTGGCACCCTGGCATCTGTTGTCAAAGCGGGCAAAGACGGTGAAATTTATATCCTGTGGGCTAAAGCCACAGTGGAAAAAGATACGACGAATGCTTTTTCAGGCGGTACTGTTGAGGGATTCATCGACGTTATCTGCTCCAAATCTCTCAATGGAGGCAGAACATGGATGGATACACATCCTGTAAACGATGCGCCCTTACCGTTTACATACCATTTTGGCAAACCGACTGAAAGAACCATGGATGCCTTATCAAAACCCAATAATATGGCTACTGTTCTGGATATGGCGGTTGCTCAGGACGGAAATACTTTAATAGCCGTCTGGAAGGATTTTAGAGGAAACAGTGAAAGCATATATTTCTCCTACTCTCAGGACAAGGGAAAAACGTGGGCAGCAAATGAGACTGTACCCGTCTTGAAAGATGAGAAACTCTTAAGGACGGCAGTAACTTTTTATGATGCAAATAAGATTTATATTGTGGGCAGTTCTTTCGGGGATGACCCTGATGGACGTGCATTCCATTATTCAGGGGGCAAAATATATGTCGTGGAAGGAAACATCCTTTAGTAAAAGCCTCTCCGTGAAGTTAAGCGGCCTGTTCTATTTGAATTCAATCGGATAACAGGAGTAAATAAACATGGACCCAGGCTTGGTTGTTTTTACCTGTTTCTGTATTGTTCTGGCTTTAGAAGGCTATTATTTTGGATTCAGAAAACTGCCGGAAATTCTCCAATGGCTGCATCAGGCAATATTCATAAAAGTTTTTCGGCTTGGATACTTCACCCTTTAGGGCGGGGTCATTTACTTCAGTTATGGAATAGCATACGGAGTGCAAAGTTAAACATGGAGAAACCCCTCTGGGAAAACAGCAAGCTTAGAATATGGAAAATCGAAGGCGTAGTGTCAGGTATGAGCATCGGGTTTACAGAACCGGAAGGCGTAGATTATTATTTAAGGGTCGGCCGCAATAAGATAAGAAGAGGTACAATGCTCGGCAATCCTTCTTTTTTACAAACCCACGATACTTTTTACGGAGCGGCTCACTATAAAACTGTGGATATCAAGACAAAAGAAGGAAGCAGTTTATCTGTGAGCAACGTTACGGCCGTGAAAAAATTCCAGAAATTTATTTCCAAAGGCAATAGATGCACTCTCTACATGTTGAGCCCGAAAAACGATTCTGCAGGCAACACCATAATTTTTGCTGTGAAGGCAGGCAATGAACAAGTTCATGATATTGACGGCTTATGTTCCATGACAGACATTCTTCAGGCAGGCATTAAACGGCAGATTTTAATGATTGCGGTCCCGGTTGTAATTTCAATAACCTTATTTTCTGCCATTCCTTTCTTCTCTTTCGGGAATTCCTTCTTACCTTTTTTTATTTTTTTCCTGCTTTTCGTTGCAGTAATTTGTGCGGCCGGGGTTTTTCTTCTCGGCGTGATAATCAGGAATTCAGGGTTCCCGTCAAAAGCTATTTTTGAAGAAATACTTCGCACGGAAGGAATGCATCTCCCTTCCTAATATTCTCCCCCCGAAGCGACTGCATGGGAAAACTTTTTCCCATACCCTTTGCCCCGTTCGGGTTCTCAAAAATGCCGAGGGAGGGAGTCGAACCCTCACGGGGAGTGATCCCCAACGGATTTTAAGTCCGTTGCGTCTGCCATTCCGCCACCCCGGCTAATCAAACACCTTTGTATTTCTCCTGACGATTGCAGTTCTTACACACCTGCCGGGGGTGAACAGTTGTGCTATTCAAATCCCCCCTAAATCCTCCCTAACCCTCCTTTACTAAAGGAGGGAAATATTCTATCCCCCCTTTTGCAAAGGGGGGGATTTATCGCACGGTCTCGGCCCCGACAGCTCAAGTGATTCAACAAGAATTTAACCTTTCCGGTAAAATTCAAAAATTCTTTCCTTGAAATTCCTGCCTGATTGCAGATAACTCTTAGTGTAGCGCTTTTAATTTTAATATGATTGGGTATTGTCAGAGGGGTTTTCGTCCCATCCGGATTTTCCCTGATAAGCGAAATGTGATTTTTCTCTCTTACGATGCTAAAGCCTAGCAAATGTAGTGTTTTTAATACCTTTCTTTTCGGTGTCTCTCCCGGCCATCTGTCCATTAAACGGGAACTCCTGTTTCCGCTATGAAAATTTCCACCCTTGAAGCTGTTTCCTTAATTGTGTTTTTGCCAAAAGATGCTATATGGAATTTTATAGCGGATTTTACATCTGCCATTGCCTCTTCATAGGTATCGCCTTCTCCGACTACAATTCCTTTTAATCCCAGAGGATAGGCTACGTAACCCTCCGGATGTTTTTCCACAATGATTTTTAATTGTTTCACTTTACCCTCCATTATTAACAACGATTATTTTACCTCTTTATTATATCAATGTAAATTTTCCTTTTTGCACTGCGGCCAAATATATCTTGATGGTCTGTATCTCAGCAGGAAGCATAAAATACTGGAAATGCACAGGGGAAAATAATAATGAAGTTATTGACGGGATTGAAGTTTGGTATATAATAGGAGATTGCCGCGCTCCTGTAAAAACGGGGCTTGCAATTACAGACACAGGGAGATGAAAATGAAAAAAACATGGAACTGGGCGGCCTGCGGATACAACCTGCCGTATCAGGATGATTCTGAAATCATTGAAATCTGTAAGTATGCTGGGATAACCGCTGTTGAGGCAAACTCGTCTTTTTCGGAAGGCAAATCCGGCAGGGAGCTTGAAGAATCAAGAAAACGGTACAATCAGGCAGGAGTAAAGATTGACAGTTTTCATCTTCCGATGGGAGAAGAAAACGACATTGCCTCTTTTTATGAAACGGTGAGGCGCAAGGTTGCTGATAATACCGTCCGGCTGATGGAAAATGCGGCACTTCTGGGAAGCCGCGTTGTAATCCTCCATCCGTCCACCAGCCGGTTCTACATTGAAGAGGAGGGAATGGACAGATTTCTTATTCAGATGGGTAAAACGCTGGAAGCTCTTCTGCCGAAAGCCGAAGAACTGAAGCTTGTTATAGCACTGGAAAACATGCTGTTCGGGGAGAGGGGCAGGGTAGGCTCCGTGCCGGAGCATTTTACTGTTTTCGCGGAGAAATTCGGGCATCCGAACCTCGGGTTCTGCCTTGATACAGGGCATGCCCTTGTTGCAGGCGGTCCAAACGGGCCTGCAAAATTTTTTGAGGCGATGAAAAAATGCCTGGTTGCTTTTCATCTGCATGACAACGCAGGGGACAGGGACTCGCATCTCGCGCCGGGGCATGGGCTTGTCGACTGGAAGTCGATTTTCGGGAGGATGGCGGAGATGAAGTTTTCCGATGCGGTATGCATTGAGGCGCCTCCGTTCAACTACGCCGATAATTACAAGTACAGCCTTGATGCGTGGAAAAAATTAACGGAAGAAACCGATGCCCTGGCGGAAAACAGCATTAAGTAAAAACTTTACGGGATGCGTTACCTGGGAATCTGGGGCATCTGCATTGACATCTTGCTGAAGCCTGAAGGTATTTCAAAAAGAGAAGCATTCTGGCCGCCTTCCTTCAGGTTTTTGAATTCCATTGACCAGCTGTCGTCCACCGCCGCAGTTTTTAGCGGAATTCCGGTTGATTTGCAAATCCACTGGTGAATTTTTTCCGTACCGCCGTTTTTCTTTACCGTTATCAAATACTTATCGGCTTTTCTGCCGTCAACTGTTTCTTCTCCGAGGAGTTTCCGTTCAATCTCGTCAGGGTATTTATCCGTAACGACCATCTTCGTGTCTACCTGCTGTTCCATGTACATTTTTTGGGGCGTAATGAGTATCCATGCCACTTTTTTATCCATGCGCGTTATTACTGTCATTCCTGCCGCATCCATCCGCATTTTTTCTTCGGATACAAACATTTTGCCCTTCTGGGCTCCCACCTGCTTGTTTTTCATGATAACGTCGGCTGAAAAATCAAAAGCGCAAAGGCCTGATACAAGGCAAAAAAGAAACAAAAAAACCGCTACCGCACATATGTTTTTCTTCATTTTAAAGCTCCTTTACCCCTTAAACGCTGTTGAGATTGCCGCGGGACTTCATCCCTCGCAATGACAGCACAACAGGGGGTTTTAATACATGTTTTTCAGAACAGTTTTTTACCGCCGAAGAGGTATTTTTTCAGATTGCCTTCGGATTCAGGGTCCATATTAATGAATGAAATTCCGTGAATGTATATATTCCGGTAGTGCCGGAAGTTTTTCACGAGAAAAGACGAAAGGAAATTAATTGTCGTATGGTGATAAGGAAAAAATATCTCCAGCGCATATGGTATATCAATGCTGAGCTGTTCGGAAGTTTCCACTCTTGCTCCCTTTAGGCTCATGTTTATAATTGTGCATTTAAGAGTATGTTTTTTATGGAAAACGCCTGAGGTGTGAGATATTGTTCCCGGCAGGGAAGGAACTTCAAGCCTCAGTTCCGACCGCTTGTCTATATCTATATCGGTTTCAGGCGTTATTAAAACCGTTGAGTGAGATTGAAAGAATGTTTTGCCAGATATGAAGTATTTGTTGCCCGTATGCTCAAAA